>CBDVBE010000263.1:0-9707 GCA_965372145.1 uncultured bacterium
GATAGCAGTCTTATTCCCTCCTCGTGAATAACTCACTGTTATTTTAAAATCAATAAAAACATATCTAAACGCAACACAATACGACACATAATGAATATATTTATACTATAAACAGGTCGACTCATTTTAGCTCTATATATTTATGATCATATATATTATTATGTAAACCATGTTTACTGGTCACAAAGCTGTTACTACCAAAGGGGCACATCATGTTCAAGCACAAGCCATTTCTGATACTATTTTTTCATCTCTCGCTAATTTATGCAAACCTTCCTCTTCAAAGCCTGATTGATGTTCACCCGCAGAATGATACTGCACTGGAAGGCCAGGAAGCACGGTTCTCTGTTGTTCCGTCCGAACCGTCGGTAAGTTATCAATGGCAGAGAAATGACGGGATATTGACAACTATTACCGGGGCAACTTCAGATACCCTTAAGTTTACCGCCGCTCCGGGCGATGACGGCGCTTATTTCAGGTGTATTGTTTCAAAGGATGCTCTTCATGACACTAGCAGCTTTGCCAAATTCATTTTAGCAACCTTACCCACATTTTCATCATCATTCCCTTTAGATACGATAATACCTGTGGGAGGTTCCCTGATTATTTCCGGTAATGCGACCGGTGTACCGGCGCCGTCCTTTAAGTGGTTTATTATCCCGCCATCTTCCCCGACACCGGTGTCAATTGCCTCTGGAAAAACCCTGTACCTCCTGAATGCACAGAAAACGGATTCCGGAACAATTTACCTTGTTGCGTCAAACAAATTCGGCAGTACCTCAAGTGATTCCATGTTTGTCCATGTGGTTCAACCGGTGAGTTTCACCGTTAACCTTACTATTAATATCCTTGCCCTGGAGGGCGGCCAGGCGAAGTTGAGTGTCAGCGCCGCAGGTGACGGAACTATCAATTATCAATGGTATGAAAATGATATCGTTATGACCGGTGAGACGAACCCAATGTTAACTATAAATCCGGTGGACAGCACACTGCACGACGGGAACACCTATCACTGCGTTACATGGAATGTCTTTAACGGGGCGACGGTCTCAACAGCCACATCAACCAAAACGACTATGAAAGTATCCAGATTGTACAATCCATTTACAATAAAAGTTGAGCGTATTGATATCATCAATTTCACTCAGGTGAGGGTTTCTGTCTGGAGTGACGCAGACATTACAACATTTCCAAACAATCCGTCTCCTGCACCATGGGCAGATTCTCTCTGGCTGATGTATAAAACACTTGGCTATCCACTTTCCGTTCAGCAGGCGGCAACATTGCTTTTTTCCATTCAGGAAATTAAGCAGACAGCTCCTGATACTCTCAAAAAGATTTTAACGGTACAAAAACTGGATCCCGGAGGTGTGAATCCGTTCCCGCATGATTCGTGTTACTGGTTCAGTCACTCTGTTCTCTGGCATATTGCCGGCAGTGGCGATACCCTCCCGCAACCGTTTGTTCAAGGCAATAACGTGTTTATGCTTGATACCACGGGTATAGACCATCCGCCGGTTATTATGCCAATCGGTAATAAAACAATACCAGCGGGTTACCTGTTATCCTTCACGGTTTCTGCGACAGATGCTAACGGCGACCCGATCGCTCTTGCCGCAGGCCCTCTTCCCACCGGTGCGACATTTTTCGACAGCGGTAATGGCAGCGGGATATTTCTCTGGCAGCCGGACACGACCCAGATAGGTTTACACCTGGTACCGTTTACAGCTACCGCAGGTTCTCTCACCGATCACGATACGATTTTAATTATGGTTGAAGAAAACACCGCGATTACCTGTCCTGTCAAGCAGCAAAGCCGGGGGCTGGATTTTACCATTATCCCCAACCCGGCAAGCCGCCGGGATGGTACCGTCTCCTTTGTCTATGGCAATGACAAAGCTGTTCAATCAATTCTTTTAACGATATATGATCCGGTCGGCAATAAACTCTACGGCACATTCCTGCCCTCGGTGAACAAGGGAATTTTTCATTCATGGGATTTTAAAAACCGGCCTATTGCAGCCGGCGCCTATTACGCAGCCCTTGAAGTGCACTACGACACAGGGGAAAGAGCGATGGTGAATATCGTGTTTGGTATCGCTGATTGAGAAGGGAGGTGCTATTATGGGTTCTTATTCAATTGTATTAATTCTTGTAGGAGCGTTCTCTCTAGCCGGCGGCGTATTCAATTGGGACTGGTTTATAACCGGTCGAAAAGCCCGGTTCTTTGTTAACCTTTTTGGCCGTCAGGTTACCCGGATAATTTATGGTGTTATTGGATTGGTGTTGATAGTGTGGGGAATACTTATGGCGATGGGAATCGGTACTCCTGTTTGAACAGTCACGGAGATTGGATATTTGCAGGTTGTGTTATAAAATTAGTTAAGATAACAGTTGGTGTTGATATCATTACAAAATTAATGATATCCATACTAAATTGTCTGATTTATTATTGAAAAACCACTACTTTAAGATACTGTTTTTATTTACTTTTTGGTGTTTTTCAATAAAATGATATAATAACATTGTTGAAGGATATACCTGAGGTGTCAATAAACCCAGGGTAGTGGGTTTCTCTTTTTTGAATTCTTTAAAAGGACATTGCATCCATAATATTCGCATATTGTGTCCGTAAATCCTGCACTTCCCTTCCCCAAAACTGTTCGCTCCCCCAATCGGGGAATTTTGTTTGAAACTGGTTATCCGCGCGCTGCATACTGCACCACGCAGTAAAGTAAATCATTCTCATGGCACGCAGTCCTTCTATTAATAGGGGAGATCGGGGATCAATATCGCGGAATTTTCGATAGCCTTCAAGTAATAATTGTAAGTAGCGTTCACTTGCAGGATAGAGATCGGGTAAAAGAAGCCAAAAGTCCTGTACCGGAGGCCCATTCATCATATCATCAAAATCAATAACCATCAGGCCTTCATCAGGTCGATGCAGGAAATTTCCAGCATGGAAATCTCCGTGGATACGAATTGACTCATGACCTTCAAAATGTGGTGATATTGTATCGATAATCCGGGTACCTATATCATTATAGTTTTGACGCCACCGTTCGGATACCACATCCGCGACAAGCTGATCAACATATTTCCGGGTCGTTTTCTCCGGAGAGAGTTGCAGCCGGGAAGGTGCAGATCTTTTTTGTCCGGCATTATGCAGTCGGCCGAGTAAGGTGCCGACACGGTTCCAGTTTTCATCGCTTTCCATATCAAACTGCCGGCCTGCCCGTTTTGGGAACACGGTGAACGTTATCTCTCCAAGCATATCAAGCGTTTTGCCATTTTTAAGCATGCATGGGCATACAACTGGAATTTCAACTTCCGCACAATCGGAAATAAAGGTATGTTCATCCTCAAGGGCCTCGTACGACCACCGTCCCGGACGATAAAATTTGGCAATATACGCAGTTTGATCAACAGCTTGAATTTCATAGACCCGGTTAATATAGCTGGGAAGAGACCGTGCCAGTGCAGTCAGCTTTATTCCAAGAGCCTCTTCAAGGGCCGGTAAAAAATAGTCCGGTGTTAATTTGGAGAAATAATCCATAATTTATTCAATAAAATCATAATAAAACAGATACCAGAGCCTTTAAAATATTAAAGCTCAGTATAGAAAACAATAAAATCTTACTCGACAGGGTTAGCTGATTCTATATCCGTTACTTTATTTTAGTTAACAGTATATTATTTATAAAGATATGAAAACATCCTCACTAGATATTTTACTGGGGATAGCGTACTATAACACCCCGGAGGTAAATTAATAAATTAGCGCTCCTTGCTCAATCTCATTCTAACGCTTTATAAACACAGGTACTTATTAACAGAACTATTATTTCGATCGAGTATATTAATATGTGAATTACAAATAAAAACAGAGGTACTTGCAGGGATATTCTAACAAACGAGTGGGCTTGACGGATGGGAATGGTGCGGAATAACCCGCTGAGCCACTAAATATCCTCCGCTTCAGCCAGGCTCTCAAGCGTCAATTCTTTATCCTCATACTCCAGTATGCAATGGTCGTAGACAATATTTTTCCACCGGGCATACCCGAAAATTGCTTTATAGGGCATTAATCCTTTACCCAGTGCACACCATGATTCACGGCTGGTGTGATCGTAATTGAGAAAATCTATACAATGTAGTATTACTTTAAACGGATATTTCGCCAGATTATCAATAAGCTGTTCGGTAAGCACCAGTGAATCATACTTGTTAAAAATCTCTGCAACAAAGAGCCGTGGAAAATCCATTACCGGATATATCGGCAGACTATATTTCTCTGCCAGGCCAAATATTGAATTGAACGTATCGATATTCGCGAGAAAGGTATTTTCATCCTTTGCTTCGTGGAAATTTTCAAGGCATACAGTCAAACCGTTGTTCGTGATAGCTTCAATATGGGCAAATATCTTTTTCAGCGGTTCGTTTTCATCAAAATGCGTAACGATCTTTTTCTCTTTCTGACAAGCCAGCAACTGGTTTGCAGCAGACACAATATCCTCTGATACCAATTTTTCATTGAGCGGCTCCGGTGCATGGCAGGTCAAAGTGATATTACTCTTCCGGGCAAACTCGCGGATTTCAATTATATAATCGGGCGTACCGATCAAATCATAATCGAGATACACCTGCACCAGGGCAATGTTATGTGCAACCGAAAAAAGAAGGGTATCCATGGGATCATAGTTTTTCTCTCGTGATATGGACGTTCCAACACCGACCAATTGTCTTTTCACACTCCCTCCGTGCCTTTTCAGTGAGGTCTTACCGCCTTCTGATTAAACAGGTATGTTTAATATATATGGTAAAATATTGAGACGCATAATTATGCATCTCTACGGCATAAACCTCTTAATCAATGCATGCATACGCTCGAAATGCGATCCCTCCCAGTAAATTTTCCCGCATGTATCACACTGGTAAAAATCGAAATAATACTTTTTCGTCTTGGGTTCGAGTTGATCGAGAACATCCTGCTTTGCGACATCGTTGATCAGCCCATTACAAACGGTACAGCGTCGGAACGGGGTAATCAGATTATATAAATCAAACCGTTCAAGCACCTCCCGAACCTGTTCTTCCGGCTTCTGTGATCGAACCAAACACCCATGGGTGACCACTTTTGCATGCAACAGTTTCCTGTCGCGCGTCAGAATAATTCGCCTCCGTGTAACGGCAATACTGATTATTTTCGGATCGTCATAGTCATTCCGATACAGGGTATCAAAACCCAGCAGTCGAAGTATACGGGCACATTTTCCCAGATGCACATCACATACGAAGGCATTTTTTCGAAGCGGCGCATCCCGAAGCTTGACAATCGGCGATATGTCAAGTCCTTCAAACACCGGATACACAGAAATATAATCGCCATGGCGCACGTGATAATCAAACCCGACAGAATCACCATTTACCACAATCAAATCAACTTCAGTATGCGGCACCCCGTTCGCTTCAATGGCATCCTTTACAGACGGTTTACCGTTAAAATGGTAGGGAAAAGGGGTTTTCTTCTTATCGGGCGGGAGAAAGTCATTCAGCTCTTCATAGAATCGAACCCGTGCTTCATATTCAGGCTGAGATCGCATAATTTACATATAACGAAACATGTTATCGTTTGAGATACTTATTTACTTTCCGCGTATATTTATCTGAAATAAGCTCTGCAATATACGCCCTGTCCGGCGGGCCTTCCTCTTCAGCCCAGTTTTTTCCCGCAACAATATCGAACCAGGCATCAAGATAGATTGAAACAATTTTATCAAAACGTGGAATACTCGGCAGAATATTGTTGTCATTTTTTTGAATCTGTTTATACGATGTTCTGAACACTTTTGATTTCCAGCTTTTACTGAACAAGATTGTTTTATCCTTCAGAATGTCCTGACGGATCGGTATCATGCCGAAACGCATACACTCCTGCAATTGATTGTACCGGCTCGTACTATGTAAAAAAAGACGATAGGCAAGCTGCGGTTGGGGACAATGCTTCGGCAGGGCCCACCACCAGCCGCCGGTGGTAATGGCCTTTGAACCTCTGCGGAGTATCCTTCCCTCCTGATCAAGTTGTGCTGAACAGCCGGTCGGCATGAGGGTTAAACCGATATCCGTCGTATCATCGATATATCCGACAAGACCGTCACTACCGGTACCGAAAAGATAGAAACAGTCAATCTGTGTCATGAAAGATAAAAACACATCCCCGGAACCGAATCCTTCCCAGATATCTTTCCCGCTCCATTCATTTTTTAGCATTCTTGGATTATAGATATTGGCATAGGCATAAATCGCCTCCCACTCAAACGCATCAACAACCGGGTCACCATCCATTCGCAGCATGAACAAGGAACCGCCGGCACACTGATACACCCGGTCAATAATCCGAAGTGCCGTACCTGAATACTTTTTTGCCCGGTGAGCAACACGCGGCACGATACGCCCATCATATTTCTCCTGTGACCAGACGAAGCCTGCCACAAAAATATCATAGTAATCCCAGAGCTCCGGCCTTTGTTCCAGTAAATAATTCCTCGGCAGGCCAAATCCATTTACCGTTTTTAATACCGCATTGATCGTATCTTTATATGACTCCCACACCTCACAGGCCGCCTTTACCTTACTTTTTCGATACACCATGATACGGGTTTCATACTTGCGGGGGAGAAAAAACTGATAGCCTTTCTTTTTGCCAAACCAGGTAAGAATGTAGGTAGTACTCAGATCTTCAAGCTCTTCTTCGGTTAAAAATTCATTCAGTGCCGCAATATGTCCGTTGCGCACCAATGACCAGCTTTTTATAAAGGGAATCTTTACCAATGATATTTCACCATCATATCGCTTTAGAATCCCCTCTATACTGTCAACTGCTGCTGTTGATAACACTTTTACCCGGACTTTATTTTTTTTCTCAAAAGGTACGATTATTTCCCGCATGAAAAAATTCTTCTGCGATGTGGTCATACAAATGAGAATTTTTATTCTTTCACGACCATAACACGTGGAAATAAATACGAGGCATAAAAAGAGCGCTACTATGCTACGGTGTTTAACCATTGCCATGGAAGACATACTTGATGATTTTTTAATTTTAATGGTTTTCCCCATATTTCTTGATCAACAGCTTGATGTCCGCTTTAAGGTCTTCAAGTTCAATAAGTAAAATCTGTATTAATAGAATAATACCTGCCAAGATAATTACTTCCGCTTCTTTTCCGGTTCCTCATCCGGTTTTTCATCCGGACAGCCGTCTTCATCTTTATAGAAATTATACGTTTCCGCCCTGTTTGGGCATTTATCTACTGTATCAAGAATATCATCTCCATCATTATCGGGGTCAGGACAGCCGTCTCTATCAAGAAACCCGTCAAAATCCTCTGCCTCATCAGGGCATTTGTCCTTGGTATCATAAATACCGTCTTCATCATTGTCATAATCAGGGCAGCCGTCTTCATCTGCGAATCCGTCAAAATCTTCCATGATTTCCGGACACTTGTCCTCATCATCGGCAATTCCATCTTCATCACTGTCTTTAAATAATTTTTTTAACCCTTCAGGTGTAACCAGGCCAATAGAGGCGCCATTTTTCCCCAATCTATCTAATGGATTATCATATACTAAGAGTGTATCGAATTTTGTTGAGACATCTTTAGCTTTGGGATTCTTCATAATCAACACCAGCTTGTTAGTGGAGGGTATTTTTACCTGAATGGCATTCGCCGGCGGGAGAAATGCGTCAATATTAGACCATGAATCTTTTGGAAATTCCGGATCTTTCGAAATATTTGTCGCATCAATAACAGCAAAGTTATTATACTCGCGGCGGTTCATAAAGAAATCATTATATATTAAACGGGATTTTCTTGAGTCTTTACTCACATGTATGCCAAACTGTTTATTACGGTAAAAAACATTGTTCTGTACCAAAACACCGCTCTTTCTTGACAGATTAACACCGCTATAGCCGTTCCGGGCAATAATATTGTGCTCAATTGCCGTGCGGGTGCCGTAGGCCACCAACTCGCAAAAGACACCACTCCACCCATTATCCAGAATTATGTTATTCTGTATATGCGGCAAAGAAACAAGACACTGAATTCCGGTATTGCCATTTTCCTTAATGAGATTATTCTGAATAAGCATATTGGTATTCTCAGATATTATTCCTATACCACCCCGTTTTATTGTAAAATTCCGAAGTATCGAATTGTTTGCCGCTTTTACTACGGGATCGCTATTGTTACCGCGCAGTATCGTTTCTGCTGCGCTTTCTCCCATAAGAACCATACCATCTGCCATAACAATGTTTTCTTTATACCTGCCATTGAGTACATATACGGTGTCACCCTCTTCACACTCATTTATAGCCTGTTGAACACTTTTATAATCAGTGGGTACCGTAATCTTCTTCCCGCCATACACTGAAATACAAACAATTGATACACACAGCAAGCAGCACATTACCGACTTTTTAATCATATAGTTGCTCCATAATAATTCAAGGTTCAGGGTTCAAGGTTCAGGGTTCAGGGTTGAAATCAAAAATTGTTTGATTGCGGATTGTGGAATGTTGATTGGGGATTGAAAAAATCCAAAATCCAAAATCCAAAATCAAACCACGTTCAAGGTTCTGGGTTGAAATCCAAAATCCAAAATCCAAAGAATGTTTACAAACACAAGCATCATTACAACGTTTTTTCACAGAAAAAGCGATGTAACCTCTGAACGGGGAACCCTGAACCTGTGAACGATTACTTATAAACGTAAGCGTTCACAGAACGCTGAAATTGGAAAATGGAAATTTGAAATTTGGTATTCATGCTTTTGTTTATTGTTCCACTTATCACAATTGTACCGTATCATTTCCGACAACTTTTCCGCAAACTTATAAACATCCAATTCATATACTCGTTTTATGTTTTCCCCAATTTCTACACAAAGTGTATAACTCAAGTTGGAAGTAAACTTCCTATCTTTCGTTTATAATTTCTAATTTCAAGCCGTGAACGGCTACTTATAAACTAACATCTTTCACACTGACAAGCTATTATTTTTCTATTTCCGGGCGGGCAGTATCCATACTATCAATTATACTGAACGGTCAAATCCTTTGTCTATAAAAATACAGTCGAAACGACACTGACGGGAGTTCAATTATGACGCAATTAAAATCCATTGTTTCCTATCTGGATACCTATCTCGACATCCATGCGATTAAGGATAGTTGTTGGAACGGACTGCAGTTTGAGGGCTCTTCTTCTGTAAAAAAAATCCTCTTTGCCGTTGATGCGGGGGCCACAACCTTTGAAAAGGCTGTTGAAGAGCATGCTGACATGGTTGTGGTACACCATGGTTTATTCTGGACTGTTACCAATCCGTCATATACAGCCATAAACAGAAAAAGAATAGGTATTCTTTACAAGCACAACATCTCTCTCTATGCCTGCCATCTGCCGCTGGATATGCATAAAAGGGTGGGTAACAATGCCGGTATTATATCATTAATCGGAGCAAAGATTGATGATGGTTTTGCTATGCATGACGGGAAGCCGATTGGCTATACGGGGGTGTTTAAAAAACCGTTATCTCTCGCGGCTCTTACTAAAAAATTGAACACATCACTCTCCACCACCTGCACCGTTCTTCCCTTTGGCCCGAAAAAAATCAAACGCATTAGTGTGGTTTCAGGCAGTGGC
>CBDVBE010000264.1:0-9686 GCA_965372145.1 uncultured bacterium
ATGCTCTCAGTCGAGGGATATACCACATTTTTCAGAAGTTTATGAATTAATCGGGCTAACACAATTTCGTTAAAACCGACAAGATAATCTCACTTCAACAGTCCCGTCACTATGAACAAAACCATACAGCTTCCTGTCAATATATGCTTTATGTCTCTTCTTCTTGCGGTACCCGACAACCAGAAATGGTATTGAAGACAATTCCAGGACCAATCCGGTCCAGGCACAAATGCGTGCGTAGCGTTTTAATTTAGGGTCTTTTTCATTTTCTACGGAATCGGGGTTTTGCAAGGGATCCCCCACAGAAGGACGATTATCAGCACCGGCATTAAAAGATGCAGCGCACCCCAGAGACAATATGCCGGCGGCAATACAGGAATAACCTGCTATCAGGAACTGTTTTCCATCGGCAGGTATTGTTTCTTCCAGGGTAACCTCTTCGGAGGATTGCTTTTCAGATGCAGTATTTAATGAAGAAGTATCTATGCTGGTACTGTCTTCTGCATATAAAAACAGGGTAATGGTTAGTATACCTGCAAGTACTTTTTTCATACTATTCCTTTTGATAATTATTACGGTTTGGGTGACTTTTCATTGATACACTCATGTTCCTTTACAGGTGGCTTTTACCGTATCGTAAAGTTTCCGTACGGTTTCACGTATGAGTTCTTCCGGAATAATTAATGGCAGCATAAGATACACAACATTCCCGAGTGGACGGATAAGAATACCCTTCCTCAGCATTTCTGATTTTACCGCTTCAGGATGAGTTATACCGGTACTGTCCGGTTGCGTTTTGAGTTCTAACGCACCAACCATGCCGAGGCAGCGTACATTTGCCACACAACGCAGATCGTCACATCGCGCCATTTCCTGTTCGAGGATTTTTCCTTTTTCATACGCCTGAACTACAATCGACTCCCTCTCGTAAACATCGAGTACTTCACATGCTACTGCGGCTGCGATTGGATTCCCGGCAAAGGTGTGACCGTGATAAAAGGTGTTATCCTCCGGTTGATCTGAAAAGGTATTAAATATATCCTCCTTTACAACGGTCGCACTGATCGGCAGGTATCCTCCCGCGAGCCCCTTACCGAGGCACACGATATCCGGATCAATACCGGCATGCTCAAATGCAAACATTTTTCCCGTCCTGCCGAATCCCATCGCTATCTCATCAACAATGAGAAGCACAGAATGTTTCTTACAGAGAGCACTGAGTTCTTTGAGGTACTCGGGAGTATAGATACGCATCCCGGCAGCTCCCTGACATAACGGCTCAACAATAACTGCGGCGAGTTCACCGGCGTGTTCCTCAAGAATATCCTTCATTGAAGTAAAACATTCGAGAGTACAGGTTTCCGGGGTTTTATCATAACCACATGCTTTACAACACGGCGATTCTGCCTGCAAAGAGGGCGTGACGATAGGGGCAAACTGCTTATGAAATGACTCCATAAAGCCGACAGACACAGCGCCAAGGGTGTCACCGTGGTAATCGCCGGCAAGCGAGACAAACCGCGTCCGTTCCGGTTTGCCGATATTGTGCCAGTACTGCACCGCTATTTTCAACGCTGCTTCAACTGCGCAGGCACCGTCACCGGCGAAGTGTACCCGGCGATTTCCGGCAGGGAAAAAATCAATCAGTTTTGACGCAAGTTTGATCGCTGACGGATGAGACATATTTCCAAGGATACTATGCTGCAGCGTTTCCGCCTGACGTTTTATTGCCGCAACCAGTGACGGATGACTGTGGCCGAGGTTACAGCACCACCATGATGAAATTGCATCAAGGTATCGATTCCCCTCGATATCAAAAAGATATACCCCTTCACCACGTTCGATGATCGGAAAAGAAGCTGTCTGCATGCTTGAATATTTGGTATAGGGATGCCACAAGGATTCTTTATCCAACGTTCTCAACATGTCGCTGTCAGAACATTTCATTTACAACTCCTTCAGGTGTGTCAAGACATCAGGCAGATTAGCCATACTATATCGATAAAACGATTCAGGAGACGTTATGACCTGATCAATATCAGGTATAAACGGCAACGTGCCAAGCACAGCAACTTCACCCAATCGTGCAATAGTCCTTTTATTATCCTGTACAATGTATGTGTTTTCAGCAGGTTCCGTTTCACAGAAAATAACTCCAGCCAGGGTAAGCCCCGCCCGCTTTAATTCATTAATTGAAAGCAGGGTATGATTAAGGGTGCCTAATCCGGTACGGGCAACGAGTACAACCGGTACATCGAGCATTGTCATGATATCACGCATATATTTCGTATCATCTACAGGAACTAAAATACCACCGGCTCCTTCAACAATAATCATATCATTCGTCTTCTCAAGATCCCGGTAACACGCAAGGATTCTATCCAGTGTTATGACGGATTGTGCTTTCTCTGCTGCAAGGTGCGGTGAGCAGGGCAATTCAAACCTATAGGGGCACATGCTTTTCTGCTCTTCTTCCGTAGCCTGAATTCCCGCAGCGGTTAAAACAAATGCAAGGTCCGGAACCGACCATGTCCCGTCAATACAAGAACAGCCTGTCTGGACCGGTTTCATGGGTACCGCACGCACTCCACTCCCCCGAAGAATAGATACCAACGCTGCGGTTGCAACTGTTTTACCCACGCCGGTATCGGTTCCCGTGATAAAGATATTTCTCATACGGTTAATTCCTTTTATACGCAACTACATACATGATCTCATAGGTTGCATAAACCTGATTATTACTATCTCTATAGTGTGAATCGTAGTATGCAACCAGGTTTGCAAGCTCCGAACGGCTCAGCAAATGATCAGACATTGAGACAGGACCACCGGTCACTCCCTGTTCATGAATACTGGTGATAAAATCATTTGCAGAGGGAAAAGTAACTTTCAGTGAATCCTGATCATGGTATATCGTGTTAAAACCATACTGTTCTAAAGATGCAAGAATCTCCTTTACGCCCGGTAATCTTGCCCGTGTCGGTTTTTTAATGGCTGCACTTTGTCTGGCCTGATGCAATTCTGAAAAAGTGCCGTGAACCATTAAACCAAATATAAGATGGCCCCTCGGTTGTAATAGTGCCTTGATCTTTTTAAAAGCGCTCTCTATAGGGATAACCCAGTGAAGAGACGAACTGCTGATAATGCAATTATATTGTGATTGACAGGTAATGTCTTTAATATCTTCAATCAGCCAGGTTATTGAGTCGGCTTCATTCACTCTTCGTTGAGCCTGTTTAATCATACCTGCCGAAACATCAAGTGCAGAGAGTTTTTTATCCGGAAACCGCCTTCTCAGTTTTTCAGTTAAAATACCGGTCCCGCATCCAATTTCCAGAATAGACTGTGGCGGTGGTACCTTGTTTGAGAGTTCGAGTACCTTTTCAGCAGTAACCTGCTGTACTGCAGCATACTCATCATAGGTAGATGCTGAGGCGCTGAACCGGGCGGCAATTGATTTTTTACTGTTTGTCAAGAGACCATTCCTTCCTCCAAAAAATCCCTAATTTTTTTCGCTACGGGGTTTGCATGCGTCGCGACTATATCATGCCCGGCTTCGGGTACCTCATAGAATTTACTTTTTTTAATTTCCCGGTGCAGAAAAGCTCCTGCAGATGAAGGAATAATCCTGTCACGGCCGCCGTGGATAACAAAAACCGGTACAGCGATATCAGCTACCGGGCCACGAAGATCCGTTTCCTGCAGATAGTTCAGTCCATGAGCCAGTCGTCCCACACCTGAAGAAAGTGCCCCTTCTATTTTTCCATTAATAGAAACATCCTGTTCCTTTATTGGAAAGGAAGCATCTGTATAAAAATTGCGTAATGTCAACTCCGGATTTGTGGACAATCCCCTTTTCATAGCACGAACGTTCCGTACCGGCACACCGCAGGAATAATCAGCAGCAGCACAGAAACGTGCGGTTCCTCCCAGCAAAATAAGAGCGTTTATATGCAGGTTCAGTCGCGCAACGGTTTCCAGAGTTATTATCGCACCCATTGACCAGGCAATAATTGAACAGGGGGCTTGCACCATTTCAAGAACCCTATGGAGAGACTGCGCATACGGTGAAACCGAAACTGGTGTATCAGCCTTCTTTTCAGATTTCTGTAACAGTTCAACCGGTGAAGTTAGTGTCACATCATATGTGGAGCTAAGGTAAGAGGCAAGGGGAAATAGCGCCTCCCTGCCACAAGCCCACCCGGAAATCATGAGGATTCGATGTACACTCATATGATTCCTTCCTGCGCAGCGCAATCAGTAATTATGTCTGCAGATTTTTCCAGTATTTGCTTTGAATGCCCCAGGGTTACAGAAAACCTTATTCTGGCGGTTCCCCGCGGAACAGTGGGTGGGCGAATTGCAATAGCAAGGATACCGTTCTCTTTAAGCCTTTTTGACAACGCAATCGTTTTCCCTGAATCGCCAACAATAACCGGGATGATCTGACTTGCTGAATTACCGGTATCCAATCCTGCTTCGTTCAAACGGGAGCGAAAAAGGGAGGCATTTTCCAGCAATTCCGACCCCATGGCTGGATCCTCTTCAAGCACATCCAGTGCACCGGATATCGAACCGATGATTGCGGGTGGCAGGGCTGTGGTGTAAATAAACGACCGAGCCCTGTTGATCATAAGCGAGCGCATGGAATCAGAGCAGGCAATAAAACCGCCATAACTGCCAAACGCTTTACTGAATGTTCCCATTGCTATATTTACCCGTGATTCCAATTTCAACCGGTTGACAATACCTCTTCCACAGGGTCCGAATATCCCGGTAGAATGGGCTTCATCCACCATGACCAACGCGTTATACTTTTCCGCGAGCGACACAATTTCCGTGAGCGGCGCCAGATCGCCATCCATACTGAAAACCGATTCGGTAACCACCAGCCGTCTTCCGGATTGCGGACAGTTCTTCAGAAGTGTTTCCAGATGATCTGGATCATTATGGTTAAATCGATGCAGTTGTGCCCGACTGTAAATTATTGCATCAACAATGCTCGCATGGGCAAGACGGTCTGCAAATACATGATCATTTTTACCGGCACAAACCGATATGGCACCCAGGTTCGTTAAAAAACCACTGCCAAAAATCAATGCTGCAGGATATCCTTTAAATTGCGCAAGCCGTTTTTCGAGTTCCGTATGGCAATTGAGTGTACCGGTTACCAGTCGGGATGCGCCTGCACCTGATCCTGACTGAAGAAGCAGTTTCTCTGATGCGGAAATAATCTTTTTATTTATTGACAGGTTAAGATAATTATTAGAGGAGAAGTTAGTAAAAGAACGCTCTCCCTGGCGAACTGAACCTCCGTCAGATGTATAGGTCACCAGGTGGCGGTCAAGATTCTGTGCAGCAAGCCCGTTCAGTTCCTGTTGAATCCAATTCTCATTCTTCATACCGGTATATCAATCGGGTGAAGGGTAGTCATATTCAAATTCTATCTCAAGGTCTTTGAGCATTTGTAAATCTTCATGTACCTCTCTTCCCGCAACGGTAAGGAGTGGACCGATCATCATTCCGGTTGCACCGGCATAGAAAATCTGCGACTGCAGGTCCCGAAGATGCGTTCGGCCGGCACATACCTTCAGCTCCGCATCCGGATTCGTCATTCTGAACATTGCCACGCACCTGATGATATCCAGCGGTTTCAACGGCTCCTGCTGTTCCAGGCGGGTACCGGGAACCGGCATTAAAAAATTCAGCGGTATTGAATGTACACCTTCCCTTCCGAGTGTCGCGGCCAGCTCCACCCGCTGTGCAAGGGTTTCGCCAAGTCCCAGAATACCGCCGCTGCAAATCTCCATACCAGCGGCTTTAACCCGTCGCACCATTTCAAGTCTCTCGGAATAGGTATGGGTTGAACAGATAGCAGGGAAAAAACTTTCAGCGGTCTCCAGATTATGATGAAACCTCTTCAGGCCCGCTTTTTTTAATTCCTGAAGCTGTTCAGAGGAAAGGATACCAAAAGAAACGCACCAATTCACTTTATCGGAATTTACCGCATGCACCACTTCTGCAACCAGACTGACCTGTTCACCTTCCAGTGCTCCCCCACTTGTAACAACGCCGAAATGATCGATAGGCAATTCGGCTGCTTCATTAAAAGCCTTTTTCATCTCATCCGAAGAAATCATTGCATAGGTCTGCGTTTCAGTCTGATGATATACCGATTGAGCGCAAAATGCACAATCCTGTTCGCATGCACCGCTTTTCGCGTTCACGATTGAACAGAGATGTACCTTGTTTCCGAAATTGCGCAATCTCAATCTATTCGTGCATGAAAGAATTTCAGGTATATCTTCAGAAGAGGAGGTTAGAATGGCCTGTGCCAGATTCTCTGAGACAGCCTCTCCATTCCGGGATGCCTGCTGCAATTCCTGTAATTCATTCCGGTTCAAATTTGCGTATCCCCTGAAAAAAGTAAGACAACTGTTCTACTCACCAGACTATTACCATCAAATTGAGGAATATATAAGAAAAGAATAGCACTGTAGATTTGCAGAAAAAAAATAGCTGTAAATAGATAAAAAAGCAAGGTATGATAATGTTCTTAAGGGAATTATTTTTATAAATTGATTGAAAAATCTACAACTGGTCACTCAAAACCGGAAGAGGTGGTCACTTAAGCCGAAATACACACAAACACGAAACATTATATGGAAATTATCTATAATATATAATTACAGGAATGTATTTTTATTATTTTAAATTAAGACTTATAGTGGTATACTGAAATTAAGTATATAGTTTCTTACTTATATAATTTCAGTACTGACATATTGCCAACGGTACCCTTTATTTTGTTACCGGTCATACGTCCGTATTGGAGAGTGTCTATACCTTATTTTAAATAATTACCAAAAGGATCAAATGGTTATTTGTGTATAACGGCATTGAATAGATAGATTTTGAATTTATTATAATATACATAAATATAATTGTGAATAAAATCAACAACTTATAAAGTGAGCATAAAATGAATAAACAAATGATGATTCTACTATTTAATATATTTTTTGTGTCTATACTTTACGCTCAAGACGGTTGGTCATGGCTGAATCCATTACCTGGTGGGAGTGATTTACATTCTATTTTTTTTGTAGATTTAAATACCGGGTATGCTACTGGTGAGAAGGGAACGATATTAAAAACAGAAGATGGCGGAATTACATGGGAAACACTTAATAGCGGTACAACAAATTATTTATTTTCAGTATATTTTACAAGTAAAAACACCGGCTATATTGTTGGAGAGAACGGTGTTTTATTAAAAACAAATAATGGTGGTGAAACCTGGGCAGAGCAAACAAGTGGATCAGATTGTATATTGTTTTCCATATATTTCAGCAATGTAACTACCGGGTATATAGTAGGTACTTTGGGTACTATACTAAAAACGGAAGATGGCGGAACTACATGGACAAAACTTTCAAGCGGAACACAAAATCATCTTCAAAATGTTTTTTTTATCGATGCACAAACAGGATATACTGTGGGAACTAACTGTACAATACTAAAAACTCAAGATGGTGGTACTACCTGGGTTGAACAATTAAGCGGCGAATTTAAAAGTTTGACAAGCGTATATTTTTTGGATCGGGATACCGGTTATGCTGTTGGGTGCGGCCCTGATGGGGGTAGTTTTCTATTAAAGACAAATGATGGTGGAACTACGTGGATAATAAAAGAGTATGGAAACATAAGAGGATTTTATTCGGTGTATTTTACCGACTCTCAACATGGTTATATTGTGGGATTAGATGGTTTAATAATTAAAACTGAGGATGGTGGAAATTCATTGTCAATACAACAAACTAAGATTTCAACCAGTTTGGGATGTGTACAATTTACTGATAAGAAAAATGGGTACGCAATAGGACATTGCGGAACTATAATTAAAACAGTTGACGAAGGGGTAACGTGGACATTGCAAACAGGTGTAACAACAAATAGTTTATTATCTGTTTATTTTATCGATCAACAAACCGGTTATGCAGTTGGTACGCGTGGAACTATAATTAAAACGAAGGATGGTAAGACATGGAATGAACAAAATAGTGGGACAACAAAACGTTTGAATTCGGTTTGTTTTGTAAGTAAACAAGTAGGCTATGTTGTGGGAAATGAGAGCATACTGTTAAAAACAGAAAATGGTGGTACTACATGGGAGGAACTGGTAAGTGGGGCGGAATTTGATTTAAGGGCAGTCCATTTTACTGATACAAACACAGGATTTGCAGTAATAGATAAGGGTCAAATGATAAAAACTTCTGATGGTGGTGTGCAATGGACAAATTATAAGATTGATATGTTATCATATTTTCTTTCATTGTTTTTTATAGATTCTCTCAATGGATATATTGTAGGTTCCGGAAATGTTTCTATATATAATACAACTGATGGATGCAACTCATGGGTAATCCAAAAATCAGATAAAAAATCTGATTTATATTCTGTTTATTTTACCAGTTTGAACAAAGGATGTGCTGTTGGTGAATTAATAACTTCAGATGTAAATAAAGGAATTATCGTAACTACAAATGATGGAGGTACTAAATGGACAGAACAAAAGACAGAGAATAAATTATATTCTGTTTTTTTCCCGGATTCTGTAACCGGGTATAGTGTCGGAAAATTCGGGACAATATTAAAAACAAAGGATGGGGGAAACAACTGGGATACCCAAAACAGCGGCACAGATAAAGCATTAACATCGGTATTCTTCACGGATACAAACACCGGCTATGCTGTAGGAGCTTATGGTGTTATTTTAAAAACAAAAACCGACACCCAAAATATAAATATATCTACAAAATCAACTATTGATAAGCCTTTATGTGAAATCGAATATAATGATAATAATTCTAAAATATCCCTAACCTTTGTATTACAAAAACCATGCAATGTTTGTTTTGATCTATACAATATCTTTGGTCAAAAAGTTCTAGCTGGTACTGATACATTTTTTAATATCGGTAAAAATAATATAATCATTTCAACACATAATTTAGCATCAATTGTATATGTTTACAAACTAGTTATAAATGGGAAAACAGAAAGAAAGAAATTAATAGTTTATAATTGATTCATTAACACCAATGGAATGGTGAAAAATAATGTTTTAGTGTGCTATATAAACATTTAAAAATATGAAGCTTCCCTGTGGTATAACCTTAAAATCTTCCTTACGTGATGAAAATATATTGCCTCCGGCAAAAAGGAGGCAATATATTAGTTTTTTAATTATATGCTGTGAAGTATTAATAAAGATAATTTTTTATAAAACAGTAACTCCTCCCATTTATCCATTTTATTATTTAAAAAAAATCCATTCCAATAATTAAGATTGGAATTATTCCGTTTATGGATTACAACTAGCATAGTAATTATTAAATTGATAAATAAGGCTACCCTCATGAGCTTTGTTAGAGCAAACATAAAATTTGTTGTAATATGAATAAACATAAGATCTATGGTAATAAGTATGATTATAAATACCAGTGTTAAAACGAAATAAATGATTATTAAAAATATAAGAATAAACTGTGCCGTCACTACCAACATCAGTTTCAATATGAAAGGATTCGCCATTATACTGGTAACGCATACTATTATTGTATATAGTTACTACCTGAATTTTTCACTACAAACAGGAATTTTTATTTTGAAATAATAAAAAC
>CBDVBE010000265.1:0-9664 GCA_965372145.1 uncultured bacterium
GAATATTTCGATAAAGTAATATGTAAAGCCTGTGGTTAAGGTTGACATTACAAATACTTGCAATGATATTTTATACATATATTTCAAATTAACATACGCTAAAAAACCATAAATAATTATATCAACACATTTAGCGAAAAACCTTCTCCAAAAATCAGCATATATAACTTCTGGCTCTACTTTAACACCAAATTCTTTCTTTTTGAAAAGTTTCGACACACCTATAACAATAAGGATTACAAATAACAAAAATGGTAGAAATTCAACCATAATACCTTGTCTTGGTCGGTTATTAATTTTATTGTTTATTTTCTTTTGTTCACTTATAAAATTTGATGGCACTTTTCGTTCATCAGTTTTTTTTACTATAAAAAAGTTATTGTTAGAATTTATAATTCCACTATGTTCTCCAACATTAAGTTTTTCAACTTCAATACTAATTTTATCGTCCATGTTTTCTAAAGATATAAATCCTAAATCGCCACCATTTTTACCATTTGGATCAAGTGAATATTTTTTTGCAAGTTTATCAAAACTTATTTGATCATTTAACTGTTTTAAAACATTTTCTGCATCAGCCTCATTTTCAGTATAAATAATACTTATTCGCACTTTTGGAATACTGCCCTGTGAAAAAAGATTCATAGTTAAAGTCAAAATTAAAAACACTGCAAACCTACAAACAATCTTAATCAATTAAACTCCTTTATGAGGTAGAACTATTGATTGAACTGAATTTTTTTCAGCTATGCCCTAGTAAAATTTTACAAGGAATATTAAAGTACGTAATACATATATAATATATTCCTCGCCCTCTGTAAATGATGGATAATATATCAGCAACCCCTGACAGCGTAAAAGATCGAAAAATTGATTACATTCCGGTTACGTAAGGAGATTTAATTTGCTAAAAAATGTGCTATCGAGCTTGCTGAAGCAATTTACCCAATTTATCCTCTTCAAAGGAGATGCCGGTAAAAAGTGCGGTAATTATTTCTCTTAGATGAATAACATGACTTCTTTCCTACTCATATATATATTGTAATAATTATTTTTAACTTCATTTTTACACAGAATGTCATATATTCTGAGTTTATTTCATTATGAATACAGCAGCGAATAAAAACATTACCTATCCTGTAACCGTTCAGTTTGAGGACGTAGACAGCTATAACATTGTGCACCACACAAAACTCGTTGCCTATCTCGAACGGGCACGGGTGCAGTTCCTTTCGCACCGGGGATTTGATTTTCAGAATAAAAAATGTGAAATGGTTCTCTACGCCATATCCATGACCTTTAAAAAACCTGCACGGTTTCTCGATGAATTGAATGTCTCGGTTGGGTTGAAATCAACGGAAACGTTTAAGTGCACGTTAGCATATCGTATTGTTCGAGGTAGTGACCTCATTGCAAAAGCTGAAACCGATATCGCTTTTACCGATCCGGAAACAAAAGAAGTACTTCCAATTCCGGATAACTTAAGTCTATGAGCATGTATAAAAAAGATATTGTTGTAACAGGCCTGGGGGCCATGACAGGATTAGGACTAGATGTTTCCACCATGTGGAAGGGATTACTCGCAGGTGAATGTCCCATTAAACGATTTACCCTTTTTGATCCTGAAGGGCTGTCATCACCATTTGGTGTGGAATTGCCTGAAGGAGCAGAGGAACTGTTTAAGGAGAACATTAAAACCCGCAACAGGCGCCAGATGACCCGCAGCACAATGATGGCCATTGTAACTGCAAAAATGGCTCTTGAAGATGCGGGGCTTATTCTTGATGAAATCGATAAAACACGCATAGGAGTAGTTATTGGTTGTACGGGTACCGGCTATGCTCCGACAACACTTGAACCTGATCCCAACCGTATTCTGAGAAACATGGCAAGTGCCGCAGCCGCCTGGATCAGCCTGAAATGGAAAATCGAAGGTCCCTCTTTTACTGTCAGTACAGCCTGTTCTTCAGGCACCTATGCAATCAGTTCTGCCATGCACCTTATTCTTTCCGGGCAGTGTGATATCGTTATTACCGGCGCATACGACTCAGTCTTCACCTATCCGGATATTGAAGGTTTCTGTTCGCTTATGGCGCTTTCTGATGATATAGAAAACATGGCAACCGCCTCAAGACCTTTTGATAAAAACCGCGACGGATTTGTTATGGGTGAAGGCAGCGGCATGCTCATTTTAGAATCTGCCGATCATGCAGCAAAAAGAGACACAAAGCAATATGCCAGGATAGCATTACCCGGACTTACCTCTGAATCATATAATATCATGTCCCCGCAGCCCGGTGGCATTGGTATGGCCAAAACTATGCAGCTTGCACTCGACAATGCGGGGCTTACCACGCAGGATATCGATTACATCAATGCTCACGGAACATCAACACACCTTAATGACCTGTATGAAGCCGAGGCAATAAAAACAGTTTTCGGTGAGTATGCATCTTCGATCCCGGTCTCATCGACAAAATCTATGACCGGCCATTGCCTCTCAGGAGCGGCAGGGGTTGAATCCGTTATTGCCTGTAAAACATTAGTGGAAAACATAATACCACCGACAATGAATCTCATGGAACAGGAACCCGGGCTGGATCTGGATTTTGTTCCGTTACATTCGAGAAAAAAAGAACTGCACCATGTCATGTCGAACTCTTTTGCATTCGGCGGGCATAATGGTGTTGTTATTTTTTCTGAAGTAGAATAGTTCCGGATTCCTGCTTCGGCAGGAATGACAGTAATAACAACAGGTATAGTAATTATAAACCCTATGACAAAACCAGTATACTGCATCGGTAGCGGTGCCTACCTTCCCGGCGACCCGATTCCCTTTGATGCTATAGAGGACTATCTGGGTGAACTGACGGAAGCACCGCTAAAAATACAGAAATGGATTAAACGGACGCATCCGGTCATGAAAGAACTGCTGGGCGTAAAACAGCTTCACTATGCTATTGACCGGCACACACGGGAATTTACCGACGACAACATCACCATGTCGGTTAAAGCTGCACAGAAGGCACTTACTGCGGCAGGTATAACCGCAGAAGAGATCGATCTGATCTGTTACGGCTCACCCCATCAGGACCAGATGCCGACAGCATCAGTACGTATTCAGGAAGCACTCGGTATCGAGGTGTGTGATGAACTATCGATCCATGCTAACTGCACCTCTGCGTATAAAGCAATGTACCTGGCTCATCAGCTCATACGAAACGGTAAAAATCATACCGCATTAGTCATCTCTTCCAATCTCGCTTCATCGGAATTGCGCGCTGAATATTATAACCAGAAGCTGGTAGATAAAGAATCACTCTTTCTGCGCTGGTTCCTCTGCGATGGTGCCGGTGCTCTTATCCTTTCGGACAATGCTTCCGGTTCAAAAAAATTCTACGTTGAAAATACCTACATTGAATCCATCGGCGGTAAGCGCCCATCGCTGATGTTTAATCACAGACCGGCATACTGGATGAATCCTAAAGAAGAGTATGAGAAAGGGTATCACCATCTCCATCAGCAATTCAGAAACACGCTCTCAACATCGATATTTCAGGAAACAGACGGTTCGATATTTATCCAGGGACTGAAACGGATGTTGTCGGAAGGGAATATACCTGTTGACACAATCAGACTCCTTCAGCTTAACTTCCCGACAAAACATATTACCGAATCAGTCATGGATGAATGCAATGCCATCGGTATTCCTTCATCTGCGGTGTATATGAAACTTGAGGAGTATGGGTACAGCGGCCCACCCATGGCTTTTATCTGCCTGGATAAAATTCTCCGCGAAGAATCCCTTAATCCCAATGATCGTATCGTCAGTTTTGTCACGGAAGTCAGCAAGTTTATGCAGGCAGGATATGTAATACGATATGAGCCAGATCCACGATAATAAAAAAATTGCTTTTGTATTTCCCGGTATTGGTGTTGAATTAAGCGACCAGGAACCTACACTATATACAAAATACAAGTCTATTTATACCCCTTTTTTTGAAGAAGGTTCTGCTTTAGCAAATGCAGACCTTGCTGACGCACTGCTGTCACGAACTACTGATCAACTTGGTGAACGGGAGAGCCAGCTCTTTATTTACTGCTTCAGTTGTGGCACCTTACAAGTCTACGCACAAAAAAAGCTGTTTCCGGATCTGGTGGCCGGATACAGTTTCGGTATCTATACCGCTTTGTATGCTGCGAAGGTTATCTCTTTTTCTGAAGGACTGGCTGTTCTTGACAAGGCATATTCACTTATGGCAGAGCTTGAACAGACAAAGGAGACCGGAATAAGTGCAATTATTGGTCTGGCCCTGCCTGACCTGACAGACCTGTTGGAAAAAACAGGTCTTCAGACTCTTTATCGTATCAACTCAAATAATGAATATTGCCATATTTTCTGCGGTAACAAAGCAGAACTCACTCTTTTTAACCGGCAGGCGCTGAAAGCTGATGCTATAAATGCAGTTAACCTGGACGTGTCGCTCCCCTACCATCATCCGGATTTATCGTCTGCAGTAAAAGAACCGTTCACACAATTTCTTAACTCATACACCTGGCAGACGCCCTGTTGCCCGATGCTCTCAACACTGGATCAAAACCTGTTGACCACACCTGAAGAACTCATGCAATTTACTGCCGACCATCTTCATTCACCAATCAACTGGTATAAAACCGTAGAACGAATATACACTGAAAAATGTACCCACATCATTGAATGCGGGCCGGGGATTTCGCTTACACAAAATGCACGGTTTGTCTCCGGGAAAGCTCAATGGATTAACTGTAAAAACAGTGAAAGCAGGCTGGGAATCTGATGCGCTCAATTCTTATACTCGGTTCCGGAAAAATGGCCGGTAATATCGGTACCTTTTTTCTAAAAAAGAGCTTCACTGTAACATTCCTGGATAGCGATACCGACTACCTGGAAAAACTTGAACACTTTCTCGAAAAAGCAGCAAAACGTATCCGGCGATACTCTTTAGAAACAGCCCCTCTGTCACAGCCTTCCTTTCAAACATACCAGGATAATGTTGTTTCATCAGCAGATCTAATCCTTGAATGTACCACCGAATCGATCGACATAAAAAAACAGGCACTATCTCATGTCGAACATCTGATAACTGACGAGTCAATCCTGTTAAGTAATTCTTCATCGCTTCTCCCCGGTCAGATTCACCCGCAGTGTATAGGATGCCACTTCTTTTATCCCGTTGAACTCACCGGTTGTGTTGAGTGTATCTGCCCGTCCGCAACTGCAGCGGAAAAAAAGGAATCCCTACTTCTGATGCTTAAATCGTTGGGGCTCTCTGTAATCGAACAGAACGAAGAGAAGGCGTTTGCAGTTAACAGGCTCCTTCTTCCCCTGCAGAATGAAGTATTTCGTCTTCTTCAAAACGGTTATGAACCACGGTTTCTGGAAGAGGCAACATCCTTACAGATAATGCCTGTCGGCCAGCTCTCCTTTATGGATTCGGTCGGACTGGATACTATATATGCAAGTGTTGGCAATTATATAACCAGGATGCCTGAAAACATCCAGGATACGTATCATCCCTTTATTAATGGATTAAAAAAGGTTATTAACAGCGGTAAACGAGGTAAGAAAAATAAAAATGGTCTTCTTCTCGGCGATCCACTTCCCTGGCCCGTTACCAAACAAGATACCGATGAAAAAATAAGTATTCGACTGCTTCAGCTATTTATAGATACCTGCCGCACGTTTGTTAAAACAAATCAGATAACCAAAGCAGATTTAGATTTAGTGCTGTCGACTATTTTTCAATCAGAGGTAGCCTTAATTTTATAAGGGGTTGTATGATAGACCAGAAGCCTGAAATTTAAAAGGGGTAAGCGTTCTTGCAAATAAAATGCGGATTATTATACCGGTATTTACTTTTATATGATATATTTATGGAATGAGGCCTTGTATTTTTTTAAAAATTCCTGAATTAAAGTATTGTTTATTTAATGGGAGGATATATGTTAGCAATAAAGGCTGAATATGATGGTAAGAATGTTATTCTTTCCAATAATGTTACAAATATGAAACCAGGGCCTGTTATTGTTGTTTTTGAAGAAAAATATAGTAATAACGACCCTCAAAATGATTGGGTTAAGTTACAGGAAGAAAAATTCGCAGAAGTTTGGGATAATGATGAGGACGCTGTATATGACAAATTATAGAGCTGGTGATATTGTCTTACTACGTTTTCCTTTTACTGATTTAAAATCAGCAAAGAAGCGTCCTGCTGTTATAATAAGCTCGGACATTTTTTATAAACATTATAATGATGTTGTCGTTATTGCTTTAACAAGCAAATTCCAGAATGATGAATTGTTGCGGTTGTTTGAATGGGAGAAAGCGGGTTTATTGAAAGAAACTTGGATTAAACCGGTTATAGGAACTTTATCTGATGATTTAATAGTTAAAAAAATAGGCGTAATTTCTTCAAGTGATAGTAAAAAGGTTTCTTCTATTGTTAATTCTATTCTTGACGAAAAGTATAGATAATTTACACACCATAAAAGCATTTCTATTATAGTTTGCCAAATATTTATTGTTTTACAAATTATTCCTTCACGAATGCGGCCGGCAGGGCAAATGACCCGAAATTGCTATTTATTAATTGATTTTCGGAATTACTTCATATCTTAATATTTAGCAAGACATTAAACGCATACACTTATTTATTTTGTATGGCTTTTCCCTTCTAATTTGAGTTACCTGCAAATTTTTCAATAAAGGCGATGTAACCTTTTACCGTGTGTTAGGCAGAAGTCTTCGGCAACTGACTTCTGCTTCCACCAAAGGGCATAGGAAAATCTAAGAAATACCTTACAAGGACAACTCTAAAGGGAAATACCCTAAAGGGCACTTTGTAAATTTCCTACTGTTAGTTTATACCCTGAAGGGCACCTTGTCCAGGGGCCTTCTTATACACTTACAGGGATGAACGGGGAACCCTGAACCTATAAACGGTTACCCTGCTATTTAAAACAACTTCCGTCTAATCCTTCATTTAAATCCTACTTTCAAATTAACCAATGTATGCTAAAACGTGTACAATAAGGTATTTTACAACCTTTATTTCAACGAAAAACTGAAAATGCGCCTGGAATATTCAATCAATAACACAATCGGAACAATAACGCTGGTTAATCCGCCTTACAACTATTTGAAACCTGATGCATTGATCGATACAACAGAATTATCGGATTTCCTTGCGAATCAGGATTTAAAGGGCGTTATTATTAACGGGCGTGGAGACCACTTCTGCGGGGGATGGGAACCGAATACAAAACTCGATGATCCACAAGCTATGCAGTTCAATTTATTATTGGAGACAATCTCTTTTGCACCGGTACCAATCGCAGCAGTTATAAAAGGAAAATGCCGGGGGCCCGGATTGGCATTGGCGCTATCATGTCACTTTCGGTTTGCTTCGGAAGAGGCTGAACTGGGATTTCGTGATACCGCTTTGGAATATACGACTGTCCATCATATACAGGAGCTTGTCACTGATCAGGACACTATCGACCGTATTCATTCCGGCAGCGTAATTAACGGGCAGGAAGCACAACAGATCGGGCTCATAGATCAGACAGGATTACCCGACGAAATAGAAGAAAACGCATGCACGTTTCTTATTGCACTCACGGAAAAGCGTTCATCGCTGGTAATCCGTACTATCATGCAGTCAATACATAACGTGAATAAGTTCCCCAGGGAAAGAGCACTTTTTGAAGAAAGTATATTGTTTGATTCAATTGTACGAAGTATAAAAACGTAACATCCTGATACGAACAGGGTATTATTCGAATGAGCGAAATTGGAACAGTACACACGGTAAGCGAATGTGTTTCACTTGATACATTCAGGCGGGATTGTACCGATCTTATACAATCCGGTTTTTCGCCTGAAGAGCAGGCTGAACTGGAAAAACGTCCCGATCAAACTAAGGCCGGTATACTTGCAGTAAAAAAAGCCCTGGCAAAATTATATACGGAACTGTTTAACGCACATGATATTACTGAGCATTCCTTTATCGTCCTGCATCAAAAAAATGGCGCTCCCTATATAAAAACACTCCCTGAGATTCCTTCTGATTACAAGCAGTATACAAAAAAGGATTTTCATATCTCCATCTCGCACAATCGGGCTCATGCCTATGGACTGGCAGCAATACAGGAGAAAAGTCATGAATAATCAGCCGATTCTTCTAAACGTTGCTAATTCAATTGCTCACTGCATTCTTAACAATCCACCAAAGAATGAGATGAATGCACTTTTTTTTAATGAACTGACCCGCTTGCGCAAAGAGGTCTTTCCGACATTATCGGTAAAAGGAATGCTGGTATATGGAAAAGGACGCCACTTTTCGTCAGGTGCAAAGATTGCAGACCTTATGGCGCTCTATCATGAAAGAACTTCTGAAGAACCAGCCCCATTTCTTCACGAAAATATAGAAACATTTCTTGCATTAGAATCACTGCCATTCCCCGTAGTGGCCATTATTAACGGCTGTTGCCTGGGGGCCGGGCTTGAACTAGCACTCTCCTGCCATTATCGCATTGCATCCCGACATGCTGTATTTTCTCTACCGGAAAGTACCTATGGTCTTATCCCGGGATGTGGCGGCACCATTCGTCTGCCGGGCCTTATAAAAAAAGGAAAGGCTATTGAAATGATACTGACCGGCAGGATTATCCCGGCTGATGAAGCATTAGAAATCGGCCTGGTCAACTCTGTTACTGAAAAGAAAAACTGTATACATGAAGCTGAAATGATAATCGCACAACATACATCATTTAATGAATCGCAGCTTCCTTCCCCTGAATCGGGGAGTAATAATGGCTGATCGGGTCCTGTTAGGAAACGAGGTGGTTGCTATCGGTGCACTGCATGCAGGTATTGCAGCGGCTTACTCCTATCCGGGCACCCCGTCAACAGAAATCGTCCAGTACCTGATATCGCATTCCCAAACGCAGGGAAAACCGATTGCTTCCTGGACTGCAAATGAAAAAACCGCTTATGAAGCGGCATTAGGCGTTTCTTTGGCTGGGGGAAGGGCCCTGGTTGCGATGAAACATGTCGGCCTCAATGTGGCAGCAGATCCCTTTATCAATTCAGCGCTTACCGCGATTCGCGGCGGCCTCGTTATCGCGGTTGCCGATGATCCGGATATGCACAGCTCACAGAACGAGCAGGACAGCAGGTTGCTTGCGGACTTTGCAAAGATCATCTGCCTTGAACCGTCGAATCAGCAGGAAGCATATACCATGACCAAGCTTGCATTCGATCTCTCCGAGCAGTTTCATATCCCGGTAATGCTTCGGCTGGTTACCCGGTTATCCCACGGCAGATCCAACGTTACCATCGACGACAGCGGAAAAAAAATCTTCTTTGTCAAAGATGGCTACAATCGTGAGGACTGGGTACTGCTGCCTTCAATTTCCCGGCGGTTGTGGAAAGACCTTGTTGCGCTCCAGGATAAACTGATACACTATTCGGAAGGCACAGACTACAATACCGTGACTTTACAGGAACATAATAAAAAATTGGGTATTATTACTACCGGGATCGCAAAGCACTACTATCTTGAAAATCTTCCCGATATGGCCGAACCTCTTTCTCATCTGCATATAGGCATGTATCCATACC
>CBDVBE010000266.1:0-9603 GCA_965372145.1 uncultured bacterium
ATCGCCAATGTATACTGGCAGTTCAGGTATGGCCCCGGTGATGCAGGGTATGACTATGGAGTAGGGGATACACTGGACAGCCCGGTAGATACAACGCTTAAGGCGTTTATTTTGGATGCGACAAATGCAGTTAGTGAATTATATGGCGTTCGTGCGATTATATCCGTGAGTGACGGGGTACACCTTGATACGACCAATGTGTCGCGGTGTGTACGGAGTACGGTGGTTGATACAATCGGTATACTTGCTAATACATGGGAAACGGTCCGTGCAACAGCGTATCTGAACGAACCGGCCCTGGATCAGATATTTACCTTTTCAAGTGGGACTACGCAGCAGTGGACGTATGATATATACAACTACCGTGTGTACCGCTGGTACAGTTACGATACCTTGAACACGTGGATGGAATATGCCGATTCGGTTAAAGATAACTTTGAACTTGTACCGGGACGGTTGATCTGGTGCAAGACAGCCGCAGACCAGACCCTCTGGATGAGTGGGGGAGTGACCACTTCAATGAAACAGCCGTATGAGATAGTACTGAAGCCGAATAACTGGACAGACCTGTGCCTGCCGTATAAATTCCCCGTTATGTTACGTGATATTCTCGAAGCCAATCCCGGGGTATTGGATTCTCTGGAAATATACCACTGGCAGAAATCAGGGATTATTTATGAGGCAATCGAGACCTATGTTGCCAGTCTGGACAGCATCGTGGATGTGATTGATACAATGCAGACAGGCCAGAAGAATGACGGGTATACCTTCTACAACCACTGTTCCACCACAGTCGTGCTGAAGATCCCGCCGGTTTCCTTACCGCTGTCCCAGTATGCGAGTGCAAAGAGACGTGAGGCAACCCATTCGGAGCACTCCTGGCAGGTCCATTTCATGTGGAAGAATCACGGAGCAGGCGAGGATGCTTTTTTCAGGCGCATCCGGTGCGGTTATCGCAAGAGTAAATCAAACGACCGGCAGTTCGGTTTTATGCCGCCGACCATGAGTTCCGTGCAGGTCGGCATACGTGATACGAGCAGGAATAAACTCAGCGGCTGGTCCCTGCAGCCGAGTCTTGAAAAGGGCGGTATCTCGTTTGAGGTCTGTTTTACAAATAATGGTGTTAAGACAACGGAGATAGAATACTTTCTTGATAATCTGGACGCAGTACCTGAAGGCTTTACCGCAAAGATCCTCGACCAGGCAACACAGACCTATACCGGGTACACCAATGCAAGTACTGCGAAGATCAAGGTTAATGCCAAGAGCAGTACCAGCAGAGTAATTCTCATTGGTACTGATGATTACATGAAGTCATTGATCAAGAATTATCTGCCGCTGAAGTTTGTAAAGGCGTATCCAAACCCGTTTAACGGCCGTATCAAGATACACTATCGGCTTCCGATGGGTATAAGAGAGGTACACTTCACCCTGTACAATCTTCGTGGCCAGCAGTTGTGGAAGGGTATAGAGCGTAAACGCCTCACCCCGGGTGACCATATATTCTATTTTGACGGCCGAAGAAACCTGAAAAGCGGCATTTTGCCGGCAGGTGTGTATATCATGCGCATGACTGCGAAGAATAAAGCCGGGAAGATCGTGTACGGCGGGAAGAAGCGGTTGACTTGTATTAAATAGTGTCTGTCCGAAAACGTCATTCCCGAATGTTTCTGTCGGGAATCCATGCCTTAAAACATCAAAAAAAGCTGGATTCCGGCCGAAAAGAATACCGGAATGACGGAAAACAGGCACTTTCCGGACAGACACTAAATAGCCTTAATCTTATTCTAATCTTTACTCATAATCATAATCATCTTCCTCTTATTCTTGATTCTTTCCCGATAGATTACGATTAGGATTACGATGAGGAACAAAAATGAATTGACGAAAATTATTCTCCGCCGTATAATTACTGTGTATAATAGCACGTTAATACATTATAAATTTGAGCCGGAATTAATCAAATATCGCCAATAATTAACATTTTTTATTTAAGCGTGTAAATTATTGTGAGAGGGAATATTGTCTTGAATTAATGTTTTCTTGAAAGAGGCCTAATTTTAAATGAGTATCCCTCGAATTAAAAAAATGATTTTAAAAAAAATAAGCTGCTTCGCTTTTTTGGTACTATTGGGAGCTTTGCAGGTTGGTTATACCGCAGGATTTACTGATACACACAGTGATGGCAGTATCACTAATAATCCTGATGGCGCTAACTGGACTGTGGAAAGCGGGAACGCAGCCCAGCTTGCCGAAGGCGGTGGTGATATTGGGCTTTCCGGTATTAACTCTGAAGGGATTCAACTTGTCAACGACTACAGTTGTACCAACAACGGAACATTTGAGGTTGATTTCTTATATACCTGGAATCCTGAAAGATTTGGTATAGTGTTTCGGTGGACCGGCTCATCATCATATTATTTTGCCTATATCAGGGTGGGTGCGGGAGGGGAAGAGGGCGATACGTTGAAAGTGGCGGAGAACTCATTATCCGCCACAAGTGGAGTGGTTATAGCGGCAGATCTCAATATGGATGCTTTAACCGCATACAACATGTATATAGTATTGAATGGGGAGGATGCACTATTTTATCTCGACAATACCTATCTTGGAACTTTCAACGATAATTCACATGCCGGCGGACGAGTCGGTTACGCTGTTCCTGTTGGAATGTCTACCGGGGGGATGGAATATTCATCCGCAACCTGGACTGATCACATCCTTCCAATAATTAGCGCCCATCCTTCAAATGCAATAAAAGCAGTCGGAGAGTCAGTAACTTTTACTGTTGTGGCCTTCGGCGATCCTCCAATCTCCGGTTATCAATGGAAAAAAGATGGCGTATCAATTGCAGGCGCTATAAATAGTACATTCACCATTGACCCCGTTACATTGGATACAGCAGGTATCTACACTGTTGATGTAACTAATGCCCAGGGTACTGTTACTTCGGATGATGCAACATTAACCGTATATGAACCGGCTAAAATCGACACCGATCCTGTAGACGTTACAGTTAATATCGGCAACAGTGCACCTTTTTCAATTACGGCGAGCGGCACACCTCCTTTGTCATTTCAGTGGTATGTGGACAGCACGGGAAGCTGGCTTGCTATCAATGGTGCAACATCCAACAGCTATTCATTTCCTGTGGTACACAATGGACAGGAGGGATTTAAGTTCCGGTGTGTTGTAACAGGATACAATAGTTCGACGGCTGCGAGTGCGACAGCAACATTGCATGTGACAGACAAGGCCACAATAATCACAGAACCGGTACCATCGCGTGAGGCACCTGTTGGCGACTCGGTTATTTTCAGTGTTGTATCAGGAGGACAGCCTGTGCCAACGCGTGAATGGCAGAAGAAAAATGGTGGTGCATGGACAGTAGTCGGTGGTGATGCAGACACCTTTACTATTACGTCGGTTAGTATTGCTGATGCAGATACCTTCCGTGTCCGGGTGGAAAATATACACGGAAAAGATACCTCGAATGAGATTGTTCTGAATGTATTTGGGATTACAGTTGATCCGGTGAATGATACGGTTCTGGTAAACACCGAGGCGATGTTTTTTATTGATGCAATAGGCTCTTCATTGTCCTATCAGTGGCAGAAGAACGACAGCAGCTGGAGTGATATAACCGGCGAAATTTCCGACACGTTGAAATTTAACGCTACAGCCCCGAATGATGGTAACTATTGTCGCTGTATCGTTACCGTCGGAAGTGCCGGTGACACGAGTGAATCTGCATTATTGACAATAGGGAGTATTCCTTCCGTGCCTGATCAATTTTTGTCAGATACGGTACTACCGGTTGCCGGTAACTGTGACTTGTCAGCTTCTGCAACTGCAATCCCCGCACCTGCTATTGAATGGTTTTTTATACCGCCTGCAACAGCAATCCCGGAACCAAAGGGGACCGGTACAACATTATCGTTAACCAATCCGGCGAAAGCTGATTCCGGCACGTACTATTTCGTTGCTGCTAATAAATTCGGCAGTACGTCAAGTGACTCAATTATCGTACATGTGTGTGTGCCGATCAATATCGTTAATGATCTCCCCGCGGTATATACGGTGATAGACGGCGGTGAGGCGCGGTTCAGTATATCGGCCTCCGGTGATGGACTTTATGCATATCGGTGGTATGAGAATGGTGTTGTATTAACGGGGCAGACTGCAAATACCTACAGTATTAATCCTGTTGATTCAGCTGCCCATGACGGTAATACCTATTTCTGTGAGGTATGGAATACCGTACTTGGAAAGGTCGTCGGTATTGACACCAGTACGGTGAGTACTATCGATATAAGCAAATTCTATAATCCTTTCAAAGTAAAAGTGGAGCGTATCGGTGAACACATTACCGACCGGGTACAGGTAAAACTCTGGAGTGATGTTGCCATTTCCAATTTCCCGACGACGCAGTCATTAACACCATGGGCGGATTCTGTGTGGGTGATTTATAAAGCAATGGGATTCCCGCCAGGTTTACAAAATGTAGAAATTGCGATGTTCTCAACCGAAGAGATCAAACAGGCCGTTGATACTTTGGCTAAAACTATTAGTGTCGTACCGCTGAAACCGGGAGGTACCGACCCATTCTTTCACGATTCATGTTACTGGTTTAGTTACTCAGTGTTATGGCATGATCCGGGAAAGCCGGATACATTGTTAGTACCGTTTGCAACGGCAAATAAGGTATTCATGATCGACACCCTCGGACCACCCAATCCGCTGGTCGTGCATGGGGAATACGTGATGAAAACGGATACCATCAAGGTAATAATTGACAGTATTACTAAACTCAATAGTGCTGAGGACAGTCTTGTTTTAGTACAGTGCAGCAAATTTTCCGATTTTAATTCGCTTATGTTTACTGATACATTGTCTGCTGCAGCATTAATTGGCGGTGGAGACAGCTATACACTTATTCTGATAGACAGTGTTGACAATTTCCCGTTACAAACGCCTTCAGGAACAGATACTGTCTATTGTAAATGGTTTGTTGTCGCGAAAAGCGGTGCTGTCAGTATCGATGATGATACAAGCTTTGCTATTGGCTGGCCGCGGCCGGTGTATACCGGTACACTTACCGCTGACAGCACCAAATATGGCGGACAGATTTTTCTCACATGGAATGCTCCCGCGATTGCGGCTGACAGTATTCAGGCGTGGTGGAGTACGGATACTATCCCGCTTAATTTTGAATTCTCGATTCCTGCCTCCCAGTCAAAACGGATCGATCCGTTGGTCACCAGCGATACGATCAAAGGCCTTGATAATGATAAACCGTACTGTGTCGCTTTACAGGTGCTAAAAGACGATATGTGGTCTATGGTTACGGTGCATTCCCGCGCATGGACAAAAACTGCACTGGGTGATACCTCGAAAGTACCGAATATCATCTCGATTGACAGTACCTGGTTTAAAGATTTAACCAATGAAGTTTATATTACATGGCATATCGATACGCTGGCGGCGCCCGGCGGCAGGACCTATGAAGCGGGATATGTGGTCGGATTTGATTCTGCTACAGTGGTAGATGCTGCACAAACAGTGCTTGCATGGACTCCCGTGACTCAGAAAGTAAATCAGACGAGCTTTCAGTTATATCCGGATATTGTCTTTGATACCACGTATACCGTTGGATTGTGGTTGCGGGGTTTCAGCGTCTCACTTGGCGCAGGTATGAGTTCTGAGCCGACCGACAGCAGTCTTACCACAATCCTGACACCGAAATTTACCTGGCAGGAGATCACGTTGTTCACTGATACGGCTGATACTGTCTATGTCGCAAATCAGAGTATCATCTTTGCAAAAATAACAAAATTCAATATTGTTGATACACTCTGGGCATTTAATCCCGATACTTTACCTGACGGGTTTGTGCAGGTAGGAGGTGTTTCTTTCAAATTTAATAATTCACAGCTTCAGATTCCACCGACCATGCTCGGGTTAAAGTATGATTCACTACCGGTTGGTGTTACGGAGAGTGATCTCGGACTCTATAAGTATCACAACGGGCAGTTCTATGTTATGCATGGGTTTACCGTGAGTAATGGCGTTGTGTGGGATACAATTAAGAGTTCTGATGTGGGATTTCCGTTTCTGGTGTTGGCGGATATCCTGCCGCCGGATATTTCTGTGACCCCTTATAATGATACAATAACTAATTCCGGGGCATACATTCCCACCCGGTTCGGTATCACTGATAACGTATCGAATACCTGCTGGCAGTTTAAATATGGCCCCGGGGATGAAGGTTATTTGTATGGTGAAAGGGACACACTGAATTCACCGGCAGACACTTCATTGATAGCATATATCAAGGATCAGACCAATGTAATCAACCAATCGTTCGGCGTGCGGGCAATTATAATTGCCGATGACGGTGTACATCGGGATACGATGAATGTATCACGGTGTGTCCGTACAGATCAGGGAGAAGCGATCAGCGTGCCCACGAATGTGTGGGTGCCGTTACGAACTACGACAGGACTTGATAATCCGGCACTTGATGTCATATTCAATACATCAATTATTAGCTTTGATCAATGGGCCTACGACATTTACAAATATCGGCTGTATCGATGGTATGACAACTCCGGTAGCGGCCGGAATAACTGGGTGGAATATTCCGATGCAGTAAAGGATATCTTTTCCTTTATCCCCGGCCGTCTGATATGGCTTAAATCAGCAAAAAATCATACTATTTTTTTGGGCACCGGTGTAACGACCTCGTTGAAGAAGCCGTATGAAATTGTTCTGGCGCCTAAAAACTGGACGGATCTGACTCTGCCGTTCCAGTTCCCGGTAATGCTGCGGGATATTCTTGAAACAACCGGCCTGGCAGTAAGCGATTCTATTTTTGTGTATCACTGGCAGAAATCAGGTAACATTTATGAGGCGATTGATCTGTACAATCCTAAATTCGACAGTATTACCGGGGTGGTTGATACTATAAAATCCCAGCAGAAATATGATGGCTACACAGTGTATAACCAGAGTGCTGTACAAATTACCCTTCGTATACCCCCAATTTCTCTTCCACTTTCACAGTACAGTGCGGCTCAACTGAGAGAATCAGAACCGGGTCGTAAGAAATGGAATGTACATTTTAAGTGGACGATCAAGGATAATAGTGATGAAATGTTTTACCGCCGGGTACGCTGTGGTTATGCAAAGAGTGAAGAAGAAACCGAGTATGGCATTTTACCGCCTTCGATGAGTGCGATACGTGTCGGAATTCTTGACAGCAGCAGGGATAAGCTCTGTGGCTGGGCGTTGGAACACGAGTTGGATCAAAAAGGCGGTGTCGCATTTATTGTCTCTCTTAACAATTATTCCCAAAAGGACGTCGCAGTAGAATATCATCTTGCCAATCTCAGCATGCTTCCTGAAGGATTTAATGCGAAAATTTTGAATAAGGGAACCAATGCATATGAAGGATGTTCTGAAGATGTCTCGTCCACATTAACCATACCTTTACAGGATAGGCAGGAGCGCGTATTAGTCATAGGTAGTGAAGGGTATCTTAATCATATCATAGCGGCATTTTTACCAATGAAACTGCTGAAAGCATATCCCAATCCGTTTAACGGCAGGATGAAAATTCATTACCGGATACCCATGGGGATACAGGAGATACAGTTTACCCTGTTTAATGTGCAGGGACGAACACTCTGGAAGGGGATTGACAGAAGGAATATCACTCCCGGGGAACATATCTTTTTCTATAATGGAAAGTCAGCAAGTGGTAATGCACTATCGGCCGGTGTATATATCTTGAGAATGACCGCTAAAAATGCAGCGGGAAAGACTGTCTATGGCGGGCGGAAGCGGTTGACATGTCTGAAATAGAGTAAAATACAGAAATCAACCTTTTACTCTTAAATCTTAATCCTAATCTTAATCGTAATCCTACTCTTCCTCCTAATCCTGATTCGTTTATAAAATATATTACGATTAGGATTATGATTACGATGAAGAACAAGGCCGGGAAAGATTGTTTGCTGCGATTCCAACATTTCATTATTCCATAATAATCATTTTGATTTATTTTCATTAAAGAATTAACTATCGGTCAAAGGAGATTTTCTTACTATGGCTTTGAAAAAAGGCGAGATGGAAACCGGTTTTGAGGTACGCAGTTTTGATGCGGACATGACACTCGAGGAATATAATGCGCTGCCGAAGCATCAAGTATACATAATACTTGACAATTTACGAAGTGCTTTTACTGTGGGGGCAATTTTCCGGTTATGTGATACTATGCGTGTCGCAGGGCTGTTCTTGTGCGGATATACCGCTTCGCCGCCGCATGTAAAGCTTGAGAAAACGTCGCTCGGTACTATACAGTTTGTTCCCTGGAAGAAATTCGACCGGACACTGGACGCCGTGGATTTTTTAAAAGAGAGTGATATACCTGTCTGGGCTGCTGAAACGACATCGCATTCGATTGCATATAACCAGGTAAAGATACCTGAAAGAGTAGGTGTCGTTTTTGGCAATGAGGCACTGGGGGTGAGCGATGAAGTGATTGACGCTTGTGACTGCCTGATAGAGATACCAACTTTTGGATTTAAAAATTCCCTCAATGTGGCGACATCGTGTGCGGTAATCGGGTATACAATTTTAGCAGGTATGGGGAAATAAAAAAGCACAGAAATAACTCCGTGCTTTATATGCTTATGAATCTGTAGGATATATCTCTATTAACTGAATCTTTTCTCGTCACGAATTCTTTTTCTTCTTGCGGCGTTCATTTTTCTCTTTCGTTCTTCACTTGGCTTCTCAAAATGACGATATTTTTTTACATCAGAAAGAATACCCGCACGTTCACAGGACTTTGAAAAACGTTTTAAGGCTCTTTCAAATGGTTCGTTGTCTTTGACGATAATACCATTCATATCTTTGTATCACCTGCTTTTCGGAAAAAGTTAAAAATAATAATGGTCTCATAAAATAGATTATGAGGATTATTACGGCAAGTCTTCGATGACTCTTTTAGTAGGCACACTGAAATCAACAATAGTAAATAAAAAGTAATTATTTTTAGATAGGAGAAATAAATTCAGGATCTTGTGAAAAGAGATATAAAATGACTCAAAGCGGTTTGGATGTATTTCTACAGAAAATTCCTAAAAAAATAATGGGTAAAAAGATTGGCGTTCTCTGCCATGCAGCAAGTGTAACCACTGCCTATACTCATATTCTTGATGAAGTTACCGGCAGTTCAGAGCTAATCCTTGGTGCTGTTTTTGGCCCGCAGCATGGCCTGTTTGGCCAGACACAGGACAATATGGTGGAATGGGAAGGCGGTTATAACCATCCTGCCTATAAAGCTCCCGTATACAGCCTGTATGGAGAAACAAGGAAGCCGTCAAAGAAGATGCTTGATGGATTGGATGTGTTTCTCATCGATTTGCAGGATGTCGGAGCACGGCCATATACCTATATATGGACAGTAAAACTCTGTATGGAAGCTTGCATGGAACAGGATATACCGGTCTGTTTGCTTGATAGGCCTAATCCGATTGCCGCGCTTCCTTTAGACGGCCCGCTTCTGAATGAAGAATACTTCTCTTTCGTTGGAGG
>CBDVBE010000267.1:0-9601 GCA_965372145.1 uncultured bacterium
AGGAGGAAACAGACGATGAAAATGCTGGATATATTCACACTGACCTTTGCAGGACTCAGACGGTATGCATGTCTGATCCTGGTGTGCGGCACGATACTTACTAGCTGCGGTGGCGGTTTTAAGGCTGACAATGAAAATGCGGAAGAATTTATGAATGGTATATTTAAACCGGATGAGATTGACACATCCTCTGTGAGATAGTTTTAAAAAAATACTGCTAATAAAAGAAAAGCCTCCATTCTAATACGGAGGCTTTTTTGTTTTCTATTTTAACGTTATATTTTACTCGTAATACTTATCAAGATAATCCTCAATATCCTTACCCTTTTTATAACTGACATACCACTCCAGATAAGCATTCCTCTTTGCCTTTTCAACAAGATCCGACTTGATACGCGCTACAGCTATACTTTCCCAGGGAATTGACTCTTCAATATATTTCCAGAGCGTTTTAACAATAAAGAATGAGCCCTCGGCTTCAATTGCCTTTGAAATAGCATGTATTGGTTGGGCAAAAGCAACTGCGGTGGCTACTGTATTATAGCCGACATCAGTAACATACTGCTTGCATGTTACGGTATCAGTTACTCCTGAAACAAGCAGTGAATCCGTATCCTTCAGGGAGGCGATATCGGTTGTTGCAGTAATAGTATTTCGAATATTCTCCAGATATGCCCGGGCTTTTTGTGTCCGAATAGAGTCTTTCATCATCCAGAAAATCCGATCACGAACATCTGCCAGTGGCAAAACGCCCTCTTCGGTTCTTCGTTTTTCAGAAAGGAGGAAAAATGCAAACTCATTTTCCATTCGTTCAGAGATACTGTCCATTTCTTCCTCTTCCGAGAATGCAAAGGATGATGCACCGTACAGGTAACCGATCCCTTTAATCATATCGCCCTTTTTAAACAGTCCCGTAGAATCGATGGCAATTTCGTCATATTCTGCGACGGCAGCGAAAAAGCCTTTCTCATGCATAACCACCCGTAAGGAATCGATAAACAATTCCAGGCTGTCAAGAGTCTCCGCGGTCGGTTGTATTTTGCGCAGTATATGGCGCGCTTTTACTTTTACCACGGTATCCTGGACATCTTTATCCTCTACGAATATAATATGATAGCCAAAATTGGTCTTGATCGGATCCGACACCTTGCCCGGCTCTAAAGTAAACACCACTTCTTCAAATTCAGGGACCATCTGACCTCTGGTAAACCATCCCAGGTCTCCACCGTTTTTAGCAGACCCTTCATCATCAGATTCAATCTGAGCTTCCTCTTCAAAGGTTGACTCCCCGTCAATAATTCGTTTTCTAATCTCCTGTAACTCTGTCATATATGACTGTTCATCCTCGGTTGTAGCGGTTTTCGGTACCTGAACGAAATAGAGCTCAGCCTGTTCCTCTTCCTGAAATGTATCCTGATGAGTATGATAGTAACTCTCGATCATTGCATCGGTGATCTCTGACGAATCAACAGTAAACACTGACGGCTGTACTTTTACATATTCGAATACAATAATATCATTTTCACTATGATATTCATATTCAATCTCGGCTTTTATCGGCACTCTTCCAACTTCGAGAAGCTGTCGGAGCTTTTCCATCGGGACGATCATATTTTTGGTATACAATTCCAATTCAAGCATACCTGGATTGTCATAGCTTTCCGGAGTACTGAGAAACTGGATATATTTGGATGTATCAAACATACTGTCTGTCTGAAAAGTGGGATGATTCATTATTTCCGGAGGCGGATTCCTCTTGATATGCTCAAACACTTCATCAGCGGACCCATGAAGAGCCATCGCATCAAAAAGTTCCTCATGTAATATTTTACTTACCTCGGTTTCCCATACCTGACGAGGTACCATTTTGATCTGCTGGGGTGTTAACTCTCCCTGCTCAGAATTCATCCGGTATCTCTCCCGTTCGATTTCGACCTTGCGAGAAAAATTCCTTATAGGTATCTTTTTCCTGCCAACTTTTCCTACGTATACTTCTGCCTTGCCTTTTTGGGAAATATCCATACCCCAGGCAAAAAAGATTGTACCGACAAACGCCACAATGACAACCCACATAACAACCGGTGCGATATCTCTCATAAATTTAATCATACGTCATTCCACCATACCTTAAGTTTTCTATAAGTATTGTTAGTTTTTCTACTTCTTCTTAGGGGGCTCAAGCAGACTTTTGTAATGCTTTTCATCAGCCAACACATTGACTGCTGCAAGAACCTGTTCATCATTTCCAAGTTTTGTTCTATATACCAGGTTATTATCCTGGCCCAATCCTCTCACAAGGATAGCCTCACGGATATAACGTTTAACGAGTTTTTCACTTTTATCGAATTCTCTTTGACCTTCACCGGATAAAATCGTTTCAATTTTTTCGACAACCGAATTCAGCTCTTTCAGTTCCGCTTTAGTCAATTCAGGTTTATTCAGTTCCATCATTGAAGAGTCTGCGGTTGTATCCTTCACAAGCCCCGCCCAACTTTTAAATTCATCAAGTTTTACCCGTGCATAGCTTTTATATTCGAAATCAGTTGAATCGAGGAACGAATGAAAATTATTCATGATTTTCTTATCAATAGTCAAGCTGCTGTCTATAGGGACTTTTCTTTTATACAACTGAGGATATTCTACATTAGCGAATTTGAAAAAAACATCTTTAAGAAACAGAGTCTTAATAAGCGGATCGGGCCGCTTAAACTCAACGATAGTATCGGGAATAATACCACCACCGCCGTAGACGATTCTTCCGTTATTTGTTGTGTATTCAACCGAATCTTTCTTTGCTTTTTTCTTTTCTTCTTTATCTGTATCATCTTCACTTTTTTTATCCTTATCCTCCTCTTCATCACTCTCCTCGTCGTTATCGGAACCTCGAATATCATTCTCCGGTTTATTAATACACCTTCCGGAGGGGGTATAATAGAACGCCGTTGTTAATTTCAAGTGGTGTTCCTTATCAAGGGGCAGAATACTCTGAACCGACCCCTTACCAAAGGTGGTATCACCCATAACAATCCCTCTGTCCCAGTCCTGGATGGCACCGGCAACAATCTCAGAGGCACTCGCACTTGCTGTATTAACCAGTACAACAAGCGGTATATCGTTTGGCAGGACAGGATTACCACCGGCGAAAAATTCCTTATTCTGTGTGCGTACCCGTCCACGTGTAGAAACGATAAGTGATTTTCTGTCCAGAAATTTTTCTGCGACCTCTTTTGCCTGTGGCAGAAGGCCGCCGGGATTATGACGCAGATCAAGAATAAGTCCCTTCATTTCCTTTTTAAGAAGCTTTTTTACTGCTTTCTCAACTTCTTCTCCGGCTTCCTGTGAAAAGGTAGTTAAACGTACATACCCGATACCCTTATCAAGTATCCCGCAATAAGGAACTGATTTTATCGTGATAATCTCACGTGTTATTATAAATTCTAATGGTTTTGCTTCACCCTTCCGCCGTATCGTAATAGCGACATCACTTCCCGGGTCACCCCGGAGTTTAGCAACTGCTTTATCAATAGTAATACCTTTAGTCGATTTACCGTTTATTTCAATAATCTGATCGCCTGACTGGATACCGGCGCGGGAAGCAGGGGTACCGGAAATCGGTGTCATAACCGTAAGTACCTTATCACGAATGGAGATCTGGATACCAAGGCCACCGAATTTTCCCTCGGTGTGTATTTTCAGTTCTTCATAATCCTTTTTCTTGAAAAAACTCGTATGGGGATCAAGTATCCCAAGCATTCCGGTTATGGCATGATCTACCAAATCCTCAGAACTAACCTCTTCAACATAGTTCTGATGTATTCTTGTTGCAACATTATCGAGACGAATAATATCTGAATAAAAATTATCATTATCAGCTTTTGTCGTATCAGCAATCAGCCCAAGTACAACAACGATGAGTACAACTACTCCCCAGAAATGGGTTGTGTTCGATACTCGAAATCCCTCTTTATCTCTGTTTTCTGCCATGATACTACCTTCCCCGGGAAGATGAAACCAGCTATTCTTTTACTGATTGTATAGTAATACTAATGATGGGACAAGACAATAATACCTTATGGGTATAAACGATAAAAATAATTTATAGGACGTGGATTGAGCGGTTTTTTTTATTATATAGAAGTTCTACCTTAAAATAGATGCTCAACATAATTTACGCCAGATAATACACATGATGCCTATCCACAAGATGATCGAATATCTCTTCATTATGCGAGATCATTAACAGCGCTGTACCTTCTCTGCGTTTTTCTTCCAGCATACGTAATACCTTCTGTATGCTCACAAAATCAAGACCATTGAGCGGTTCATCGAGAATAACCAGATCAGTATTCATTATCAGCGTTCGCAACAGGTTAAGGCGTTGCTTCTGTCCTCCACTGAGATATCCCACACGCTTATTAAGAAAGGATTCTGTTATCTCATTTTCAAACAGTTCCGATAATCGCAACTTCAATATATCAATTGTAATTTTCCTCTTTGTGGGTAAGCCGGTAAAAATTTCCTTCACTTTTGCCTGCAGATTGAGTGCTTCATCAGCATGCTGAAATACCATACCGGCCTTTTTACCCCAGATTCTTTTCTGCCAGATCTTTTTACTTGTTTTCTCAGTAACTCCCATATTACATAGCTGCATGGAAAACTGCTGTGCCGAGTAGAGCCCCATCACAATTTTCGCCAACGTTGTTTTTCCGACACCGCTGGGTGCTTTCAGGTATACCATTTCACCTTTACGGATAATAAAATCCTTTGACAGGGTATGCTCCGGGTCCCTATAAATGGTGTGGGAACGGTTGAAAATAGAAAAGTTGGCTTTAACACTCAACACGGTATCATCTTCGGCCTTTTCAACTGCCGCAGACGGAGGCTTAGCATGATCCAGCCATGTCAGATAGTCATCTGCGGAAAAATCATGGATAGAAACTACAGAATCCTTCTTCCGAGTCAGTTCTTTGAAATGAATCCGTCCGAGAATATGAGTATACTTATTGTAAATTTCACTGATAATGGAATAATCATGGGTGATAAACATACCGGTAAATGGCTGTTGTTCATACTTTCGAAGCAGCAGTTCCAGAAATACGTTCCTGTAATTATCATCAAGACTGCCGGTAGGCTCATCAAATACAAAAAAGGTCGACTTATCCCCGGCATTCGATTTCTGCAGGACACTAATCTTTTTAAACGCCATTGCCAACAGCACGCGCTGCTTTTCTCCACCACTCGGTCGATAGGGCTTGGGATAAATATCGAGGATTTTCCTGATGGAATCATCCCGTGTGGACTGCCATAGATTATGTAATATTTCCTGTTCATTTTCAGCGTATTTCAAACTTCCTTCGGATAGCTGATCCGTAATCTTCATGAGTGAATTGAGATGTGATGAAGGCTCCTGGAACACAAAAAAACTGTTCTTCTGCACCTGTTGAACCCATTGACTTCTTAAATGTGAAGTATACGGCCGGCCATTCATTTCAATGGAAAGGTCATCCGGATCAAGGAGACCATACACCGCTTTCGACAGTATCGATTTTCCAATACCGGATTCACCAAATAGAAAGGTGATGTCATTGGGCATTAGTACAAAATCATCAATCGATACGATTGACCGCTCTTTTGAGCTGATGTGTATTGAGTAGTGTTGTTCTTTCATAAACGGTGCCTCTCTGCATAGCCATTAGAGATGTTATAGATGCTCATCAGCGTAAAAACAATTAAAAAGGCGACCGTAATGCCCTGTAAATGGACAGAAAAAAGGTTTGGCAGGTATGTTGGATGCGTCAGTGTATGCCCTATTGCCAGTATATCCTGCTTGCTGTCAATCTTTGCAAGGAGGCTCCCGAGTGTCGCAGGAAGATTAACAGCATTTACATTGGTTGAGAGTCCTACGGAAATGATGAAATCAACACTGCACTGCAGAAATACCGCAATACCAAACACTGATATTAATTTATTGAAAATGTGTATTCTGCTATTTTTCCACAGTATGTCGAAATTGACAATTCGGCGTTCGGAGATACCACAGACAAGCATGGCATTGTAAAAATCGAGCTTCTTGTAATGGCTAATACGTTCCCGCATCAAATCAACGAGTTCAAGGAAAATAAACATGCTCATAGTACCTGCCATGAGCGGGAAAATAATAAGATTACTATGCAGAACATCCTGACTGATTAAATAACTGATACCGATATACCCGAACAATATACCCACAATCTGGGGTATCGAACGGATGAGATTCAACAGAAATGTCACCAACAGATACCCGGTCTGATTTTTTCGTGTTTGCAGAGAATTCAGCCAAAGCGTCATCAACCAGCCGAAAAGGAGCGTAAATAAAATAACCAGAAAAGAGATAAAAAAGGTGTTTACAAATCCTGTAACGACCTTTTTTAAGGCTGGTTTATTTAGAAAAAGTATGTCCCATATTCCGATAAAGGTTGTTATGGCTATCCAGATGATAAACCAGACCTTGTCTTTCTGCCGAAAAAAAGATATCCTATTATTTTTCATATTATATCATTTTTTAGTATTGGAATACTTGATTATTACTGTTTTTTGAGTTTCATCATTACTCCACCATTCCATTATTCCAGTACTCCATTATTTAATTATTCTCATATTTTGACGCTTCACGGTGCATGATAAAATCAATGATTATTTCTGTCAACTTCACCATGTAAAAAATACCGAGAATGATTACTATGACTATATCGTAATTTTGATATAAAATCTGCCGCAGCATCTCATAGCTCAAGTGCCCATGAATATTCAATGCCATTTCAATTATGATTAATCCGGTAATGAGAAACGATGCCTGTTCTTTGATCGTTGAGAAATACTGGTAATGGGCGTTTTTAAATATGTGACCGAAAACATGCCCTTCAAACCGCTTGATTGGACGAAATATTGCACTGTACGATATACCATCAGATGTATGGTGTGCATAAGAGGTGTTAAGATTCTTCACCTTTGCTGTTTCCACATATCCCTTACGGCTCTCCGCAATTAAAAATGTATAAAACTTATTGGTATACATAACCAGCAATCCATTGGAAATAACTCCCAACAGTATTACAAAAAAGACGGTTTCAGTGTTGAATTCCGTTCTGATTGAATAGGCTATAACATATGCAGGTGAGAAAAGAATGAAGTAGATACTACCTTTAATAATCTTTTTAAATGGGACGAGAAGTAATGAACCGATGTTTCTGGAATGCTCACTTCTATGAATTGGTGAGCGCTGTTTCCGCCGGATAAAACGCCACACCCCAAAGGTCTGGACACCATAATAGGTAAGAATCATCACCAGAACATATACAAGGATGAATTTGATATACATACCTAAAAGGTGAAGAAACCTTTTCCCGGTTAACTGCTCCGATACATGTGATTTCTGAAGGCTTTCGCTGAATTCTTTCTCCCGGTAATAGATGATGTCATTCACTGTTTTACTGTTTTTATCATACTGTCCGGGATAATAAATATTCATCACATCTTTCAGAAGGGCCTTATGAAAATGATCATTAAAATCAATAAACTCACAATTGATAAATTGACTGATCTTCGCCAGATCTTCTTCAACTGCATTCTTTTTATTCAAGTTCAGAATAAAAATTATACCGATAAGGATGATACTGACAACAATGATGCCTAATATGTGTTCTATTAATTTTTGTACCATAAATTTTTTCGGTGATTATTTAGTGTCTGTCTGATAATGTCATTCCCGAATGTTATTGTCGGGAATCCATGTCTTAAATTGCATAATAAAGCTAGATTCCGGCCTAAAAGCATACCGGAAAGCACAAGAGACATAATAGAAACAGACGCAGTCTGAACCTCCTTATGCTTCAGAACGCTAGTGACAATGACCGTAAATAGGTACTTTTCGGACAGCCAATATTCAATAAAACTCACTCTTTCTTTGTTATAATTATTTCCCCTGTCTGATATTCAACATTAAATGACTTCCCCAGGAGCATATTTTCAATATCCTGAACCAGATAGTAGGTACTTTCTTCCAACTGCTCGGTATTTTTATATGGCCCTGCGATAGTACAATGAACCCTGTTTTCATCAAATGAGTATCGCCATTGTGGAATAGATTTCCCTTGTTTTGTAATGCTGTTAAAGTAGTTAAAATACTGCTGGTATGCTTTATTGGCTTTTTCAATTCGAGAAACAATTCGTTCTTTCAATACTGAATTAAGAGTATACTCTCTCTTTTTAGAAACTGCCCTCGCAATTTTCCAGCCATTCTTTGAGGAGAATGAACACCAGCCGTACTGTGCTGAGACACCAACAGTTTTTACATAATGATAGCCTTTATAGACAAATAACCGGATGCAATACTCATCCTTTTCAAGGTAAATACGCCTTCCTTTTGATGGATACTGTTTTGACAGCAATACAGCCTTTCGTTTGGTAATTTGAATGGTATCTCCAATAACGGTACATTTCTTAAAGATATGAATATAGAGATGCTTTCTATCTCCTATCAAATTGCCGTTATCATCTTTAAGGAAGAAAAAGACTTTGCGATTATAACGAAACTTTAATGCTTCAGTGATCTCATTTCCCAGCATCGCATCGGCATTGACAATCTGCAATGGAGAATAAGGAAGGAATCGATCTTTTGCCGATTCAGTAAGCGGCTGTTCATAGTTGTCGAGAATCGAATAGCTTTTTATATTCTCAACTATGAGAAAATCGGCTTTCCCTTCTGTAAAGCCATTGGTAAAATTAATAAGGACTAGAAATAACGTGAGGTAAAGAGCGTTACTGTTGTGGAGTATTGGAGCCCTAAAGGACTTTATACTGGAGTTACTTGTAAAACAAATAAATAATCGATTATCAAAAATACGTTTTTTATTCATAGATACCGTTTGCCGAACGTTCTTAGTTTTTGCCTATAATCAACCACCTTGTAACGGTAATTAATTATAATAAATTGCTTTCAATATTATCATACAAATTGTCAATTTTATTCTGTGTTTCAATTGTTTTATGTATTGCTGTTACTATTCTGGAATAATTTCTCGGATCATTCATAATCCTATTTTTCCGGTCTTTTAAATATTTTTGAAGTACTTGATATCCGCCTATATGATAGCTCCACAGTTCCGGAGTTATACCATCAAAACATTTTTCTTTATTGATGTGTATCTTTTGCTCGTTTTGGTTGTATTCAACTTTCTCAATTCTATCGTTGTCTCCTATCCCTTCATATTTTGAAACAGGATTGTTGAGTAAATTACTTTTTAGCAGATGAATTTCCGTCAGTTGTTCACCGAATTCACAAATTTGTTTGAATAATTTATAATTTTTGGTAAAGGGTACTCTTGGGAAATCAGTTTTTAAAAATTCGGCATATTTTTTTCGATACATGTTACTGTAAAAAATTCCGTAGATGTAATAGAGGATTTCTTCAGGAATAAGTGTCTTTTTGTAAGTATTTTCAAGTAGTTGATATAATTTACTATCAATATTAGCTCTGCGGTTTTTGTTTTCATATTCTGCTTTAGGTTCAAACAATAACATTGTTTGGATAGGCGTTTGTTTTGTATTTTTTTCTTTGTAAAGA
>CBDVBE010000268.1:0-9576 GCA_965372145.1 uncultured bacterium
AGCATATGTTGTAAAATCGCTCTTCAATAGCTTTGCGGCACTCTCTCCTGCAGGGGTTGAAGAAACTTTTAGTTCTTTCATTGGAGATATATGGCCTCCAATCATATATCAATTGATTTTCATGGCAGTAACATGCTGGATAGTTCTGGCAGGTATAAAAAAAGGTATTGAAAAATATTCAAAAATCTTAATGCCGATTCTGTTAGGTATTCTTATCGTCTTATGTATTAGGTCAATTACCCTTCCCGGCGCATCAAAGGGATTGGCATTTCTATTTAAACCCGATTTCAGCAATTTTAAAGCTGAAGCTATTCTGATTGCCTTAGGCCATGCTTTTTTCTCTCTTAGTCTTGGTATGGGAACCATGATTACTTATGGATCATATATAGGGAAAAAGGAAAATCTGGGAGAAGCGGCTCTTCAGGTCTCAATTGCAGATACTCTCATTGCTCTTCTTGCCGGTGTTGCAATTTTCCCTGCAGTTTTTGCGTTTAATATTGAACCATCGGCAGGCCCTGGTTTGGTATTCATAACTATTCCGAATGTATTTAGCCAAATGACCGGCGGTTATATATTCTCCATTTTATTTTTTATTCTTCTTGCTGTTGCAGCATTGACGTCTTCTATATCAGTACTGGAAGTTGTTGTAGCATTTAGTACTGAAGAATTGAAAATAAACCGAAAGAAAGCGACTATAATTACTACGATATTAATTTCATTAATTGGCATTCCCTGTTCGTTATCTTTCAGTTCTCTTTCCGGATTCACCCTGCCGAAAGGACTTGGTATACTTGAAGCTACCGGGTTTGCAGGGAAAAACTTTTTTGATATACTTGATCATCTATCTGCCAATTATCTACTTCCGTTAGGTGGATTGTTTATTGTTATATTTGTCGGTTGGTTTATGGGAAAAGATAAAGTTAAGAACGAGGTTACCAATGAAGGTGCACTTAAAGTAAATTATATTCCACTTTTTATAAATGTTTGTAAATTTATAGCGCCTGTCGCAATTGCTTTTGTATTTCTGTATAGTATCGGCATTATAAAATTTAACTAATATGCTGGAATTTTTTTAATAGAAGAGATTTGCTGTTTTTTACAGTAAATCTCTTCTGTTAATGCTACAACTCCTGAATCCATAAAGGTCTATGCCCATCGTAAAGGCCTTCTTCATAATTAAGCAGTACCATTTCAGTTTTATTCCCCCGCTCAATATTTACAATAAGGCGGTCAACGGTTTCACGGGTTATAAAGAGTCCCTTCCCATGGCTATCCCTGAGACCTATAGATAGGCCATCCTCTCCTTTTGTCATATTGCGTTCAAGCCAGAAGAGAATGTCCTCTTTATTGAGACGCCCCTTTCTATCAGTCACCGACACACCGGACTTTTCCTGGTCACAGGCCCAGCAGACCAGGACTTCTTCGCCTTCATTCAGAGGAGTGTCAAATTCCCATAAATGTTTTTTATCACCCTCCTCATTCTTGGAACCGTAGAAAAAGGCATTAATAGTAATTTCACTCATTGCCTGCCTGAATTTGCGTTTATGACTTTCATTTTTCATAAATTCAATTACTTCATGGTTCACCCGTTCGAGATCTTTACTTGTTTTTAAAAGTGTCTGGTGAATTTTTCCCTGTACATACTGCTCTAGGCCAAAGATGTTTCCGGTCAGAATATTATTGAGGAAAATTCTGATCTCTTCAAAATTGAATGGCGCTGTTTTTGTTATAATATTACCGATATTATAATTCTTTGCGAGATTGATATAATCCCGTACGTCATAAGCAGTGATCAATATCCGTTTTAAATCCGGATATAATTCCGCAGCACGCTGAAGTAATTCAAATCCTTTCATACCAGGCATGTTAATATCTGAAACTAGAAGGTCATAGGAGCCCTGTTCAAGTGCGTTTAACGCCTCTTCACCATTTGTAGCCGTGTGAATTTCATACCCTTCATCTTCGATAAATTCACTCATGATGTCGAGGAAATCGACTTCGTCATCAACGAGTAGTATCCGCGCTGTCATGTGACCGTTCCTTTTCGGAAGGAAGTTCAACGAAGAACGTTGTGTTTCCAGGTTCTGAATGACACCATATTTTCGCATTACTTTCCTGCACGATTTTATAGACAATAGACAAACCCAGACCGGTACCTTTTCCCGGTTCTTTGGTGGTAAAGAAAGGATCAAAGATTTTCTCCAGTATTTTATCATTAATACCGGGTCCGGTATCATTGATCTCAACCAGTGTTGAAGTGGAATTATTAATAGATGTCCGAATAGTTAGAATTCCATTCCCTTCCATTGCATCAGCAGCATTGGTAATAAGATTAAGAAAAATTTGTACAAACCGGGAACGGTCTCCGAAAACGAGCAGTTCCTCGTTATAACATTTATTAACGGTGATATTATCAAAAGAATTTTGATAATCAACATAGGTAAGGGTTTCCTCGAGGACATCAGCAATTTTATGAAAGCCGGAATTGGTCGCCGTGTTGCGTGTAAAATTAAGGAGGCTGTTTACAATTGATGCGCAGCGTGATGTCTGTGTCTGAATCGAGTTGAAACTCTTATTCAACCATTCTGTCTCATAGGTCTTTTTTGAAAGTGCACGCTGAACCCGCGCACTGATTATCGCAAGGGGATTACGAAGCTCATGGGCTATTCCTGAGAGCATAGTGCCGACCGTTGCAAGTTTTTCAGATCGATAAAGTAACACGTTCATATTTTCCTGTTCAGTAATATCATTGATAAGCATCAGGATACCATTTGTTTTATTCTGATAATTCAACATACGGTAGCAGTATACTTCATAATATACGTCGTCAATCTTACACTTTTTTGCAAAGGGACGGCTATTGGTGCTCTGAATTTCCTGCATGAGGGTATCAATACCTTCACGCATTTCCTGCGGGAGCAGGGAAGTGTATGATGAGCCGATTATATCGGTGCTTGTATTTTTCAGAACCTGTTTGGCGGGGTCATTGGCCAGGATAATTGCCCCCTTCACATCGAAGATAATAAGGCCGGCAGTAATTGAGGCAAGGATATTTGCGTTCACCTCGCGTTCATGCTTGAGGATTTGCTCGCGAAGAGAAATTTCTTTTTCAAGCGTTTCCTGTGTAGTAAATTTTTCCTGCAAATCAGTCAGGTGATTATTTAATTTGGCAGTAATAAAGAATCTATCAATACGCTGGTAAATGATACCGCTTTCAATCTCAAAATCGTATATAATATCGAGAGAACTGCCATTCAGTGTGGTGGAAAAGGAATGCGAAATAGACGCATGGTCCTTGAACAATAATGCAACAGGATTGCTGCTGTTCACGAAGTAAAAATGCTCTAAGGTGGCATTATCCAAATCAGACAACAATTCTCCGCGCACCAGCATGATATCAAATGGATCGCTTACATCCAGAACGGCGTTGACATTGTCAACCGGGACTATGGTATAACCATACTCCTCAAGCGTTTCTACAAATACTTGATTATCAATACCCACGGTTACGATAGTGCCGATATGCATAATTCCAATTTTGGGCTATTATTAAAGAAATGCTATAGACCATATATTATACGATTATGGCACTATTTTGACAATGAGTTGGAAGAGACAATACGACACATTGACAAATGGTAGTTTGGGTTCGAGGAAATATTCTTTCTTATTTCCCTAATAGTTTATGAAACTGGAACATTCGCATAATGTCATTGAACGTAATGAACACAAACAGGGTAATAAAGAAAGCTATTGCAATGCGGTTTAGGAAAAGTTGGGTTTTTAAAGAAAGTGGTTTTTTCCTGAATGTCTCAATCAGCAGGAAAAAGAGCATGCCGCCATCAGTGATAATAAGCGGAAAAAGGTTTAAAATACCAAGATTAATACCAATAAGTGCCATGAAATCAAGCAGCCCTAATAAACCGCCAAACGCAATGATACCCGACATTTGGACAATACCGACCGGACCGGCTATTCCCTGAGGGGTCATTGGTTTTGTGAAAACCTTAAATAATATTTTTGGCAACTTTGGTACTACTTTAAAAATCATTGTAGTGTAGTCCCATGATTTTTCAAATGTCTTAGGGATTGCTCCGATAGGAGAATACTGAATGGTGCGTTTGGGAGCAGGCGCCGGACCGACACCGAGCATATATCGTTTTTCCTGTTCACTGTATTTGGGCTTTGCTGAAAGCACGCAAATGGAATCACCCCTGTTTATCACAATCTGCGTTGAGCCGTAATAAGGGTTGTAATTAGCTGTTAATGATGAAAACTGACCCCATGAAAATATTGTTTTATTATCAATAGCAATAATATGGTCATCGGCTTTTATACCATATTTTTCGGCTTGTGAGCCCGGGATAACGGTGCCTATTTTTGCCGGGTAGGGTGGCTCCAGACCAAGATACGGGGCCTTGAACAATTCTTCTGCATCAAAGGATTTGTGCTTAAGAGTATAGGTTCTTTTTTCCTTTTTGCGGATCAGGGTGATCGTATATGATTCTTCCTGAAGAGTAAAGTGGTATTTAATATCCTCCCACGATTGAACCGGGGTGCCATTAATGGTAATAATACTATCACCGGGTAGAATGCCCGCCGTTGATGCAGAGGTATATTCTGTGACATTACCGATAAGGGGCGTGTCAAGATACAGGGGGTGCGGAACCCCTATCATAAAAAATATCCACAAGAAGATAATAGAGAATACAATATTTGAGGCAGGGCCTGCTATGGCAACTAAAGCTCTCTGCCAGATGGGTTTTGACATGAATTCATCATCTGCACCGGCTTGGTTATCTTCAGGATGTTCGCCGGCCATGTTGACGTACCCGCCAAAAGGAATTGAACCGATACGGTATTCGGTGGTACCGATTGTTTTCGCAATAAGTGGTTTCCCGAAACCGATTGAGAATGAAAGTACTCGTATTCCACACGCTTTCGCAACAGTAAAATGTCCCAGTTCATGGATAAGTACAAGAATGCCGAGAACAAAAATACCGATAATTGCCTGTAAAAGGAATGTCATCAGAAGTAATCACCTTAATCTGTTATACGTTTTCAGTAATTTTTTTTATAACCCTATTACGGGTTTCGCTATCAATTTCTTCAATCAGGGTAACGCTATCAGCCTTTTGGCCGGGATGTTGATTCAGTGCATTCTCAATAATATCCGGAATGCGGGTAAATCCAATGGTGCCGTTGAGAAAGTAATGTACTGCAATTTCATTTGCCGCATTAAGGACTGTCGGTAAGGTTCCTCCCTGCCTGCCTGCTTCCAGGCACAGTTTTAAACAGGGGAACCTGTTGAAATCAGGTTCAGCAAATGTCAGGGAACCGATCGAAGTCAGATCGAGTCTGGCACTTTGAATTGGCAGACGTTTTGGAAAACTGAGTGCGTATTGTATCGGCAGTTCCATATCAGGGACACCGCATTGCGCAATCACCGCTCCATCATGAAAGGTAACCATTGAATGAATAATGGATTGCGGATGCGTCATGACCTGCAACCTGTCGTATGGTAATCCAAAAAGATGGTGGGCCTCGATGACTTCAAATCCTTTATTTACCAGAGTTGCAGAATCTATAGTAATTTTATTACCCATTGACCAGGTCGGATGGTTCAGCGCTTCTTCAGGTGTTATCCGGTTGAATTCTTCAATGGGTTTTTCCCGAAAGGGTCCACCTGAAGCGGTTATAGTAATACTTTCTATGGTTGAAATATCTTCACCGTTACAGCACTGCAGAATGGCACTGTGTTCACTATCGACGGGGATTAAACTCCCCAATCCTTGTGAAAGGAGGGAAGTAATAATATCTCCGCCGATTACAAGGCTTTCCTTGTTGGCAAGAGCCACCCGTTTGTTACGCTTGAGCGCGGCAACGGTCGGTGGAAATCCTACCGCACCGACAAGGGCATTGAGGAGGATGTCAAATTCAGTTTCATTAACAAGATCGATCAGCCCCGGTTTGCCTTCATATATGCGGGTTGAAGAGGGGAGAAGATTCCGTGTTTCCGTCACAGCTTCCGAAGAACAGATACAGACGGATGGCACGTTGAATTCTGTCACCTGTTTACATAATGCGGCACCATTGGTATTGGTCGATAAGCCAACCAATTCGAATGTATCATTGAAACGCCGGACACAATTGCAAGTGCTCGTACCGATAGAGCCGGTTGAACCAAGAAGAAGGATTTTCATAGTTACGTTATAATCTTGTCAATAATAATTATATACAATTGGACAATAGGAGATGCAAAGAAAAGACTGTCGAATCTATCAAGAATACCGCCATGTCCAGGAATGATATTCGACGTATCCTTTACATGAAAATACCGTTTTATCAATGATACCAGCAGGTCCCCAATTTGTGCAAATATACCAATAAACACCCCCATAATGACACCATATCCAAGAGAGTACCTGTCATCGGCCAGGAAGTGCCATCCAATGGTGCAGATAATAATTGCAGTAAAAAGTCCGGCAATACTTCCCTCAATTGTTTTTTTCGGTGAGATAGAACTGAAATGGTGTTTTCCAAAAAGGTTACCGGCAAAATAGGCAGCGGAATCACAGAGAAAAATTGCGGAGAGCACGGTAACAATACCGAGTTGTGAAAGCATGGAATGGGTAAAACGGGATGCAAATACCTTCTGGAACGGCTGGTCATAAAAGTCAAGCAATGATGAACTGGCAATAACCAGAAATATCATTCCGCTGAAAAGCAGGCTTGTGCGTTTCCAGCGGCTGGTATGTTTTCCCCATAGAAATGCTTCAAACGCAACAAGGATGAGTAGAACATATATATCATGTTTCATTTTCAAAAAGTTGTCAGGGATGAAATATGAAATGATCTGCAGGCCGAGCCAGATATATATCAACCAGAAGCCGTTTTTCGGATATAAACGGGACAATAGCTGTAAGTACTCAAAACAAGCAAGAAAAATAACTGTTATCGCAAGAAGGTGTCCCGGATATAGGGTCACGGTATGCTGTCCGAATAATTTTGTTTTTGCAATATTCGGTAGAAGGTCCAGAAGTGAAAAATTGGAATTTATTATCCACCACGCAATAGGAATAGCCCAGATAACGAAGATGACGCGTTTTTTCAGGTTCGCGATGTTCATTTAGTATTTTTTACCTTTCCGAACCGTCTTTCGCGGCGGTTGAAATCTTCGATAGCTTCTTCCAGACATTCCCTATTAAAATCAGGCCAGAGGGTATCAGTTATAAACAATTCTGAATAGGCAACCTGCCATAATAGAAAATTGCTTATCCGTTTTTCACCTCCCGTACGTATTATTAATTCCGGATCGGGAAAAGGGGCGGTATAGAGGTAATTCCTGAATGATTCTTCATTTAATGTATCAATGCGGGAGGGATCATTGACCGCTTCCCGGGCAAATGTTTTTACTGCGTTTATTATTTCATCGCGGCCACCGTAGCTCAAGGCGAGGATGAGATTAAGGCCTGTGTTAACGCGGGTCTCATCAATCCCTTTTACCAGTTCGTCGTAAGTTTTAGGCGGCAGTTTTGAGAGATTGCCGATAGCATGTAACTGGACATTGTTTTTCTTGAGTTCCTGTATCTCCTTGTGAATCATTTCCACAAGAAGTTCCATAAGAAAGCTCACTTCATTTTCCGGCCGCCCCCAGTTTTCAGCAGAGAAGACATAGATAGTAAGATAGTCAACGCCCAGTTCCCCGCATGCCTCTACGATATTATGCGTTGCTTCGGTTCCTTTTCGATGGCCCATTACTCTGGGCAAACCGCGTTTTTTTGCCCAGCGGCCATTACCATCCATAATAATACCTATATGTCGTGGTATATTCATAGGATCCATTATAGTTTATTGTTACTTATATCAGTTTGTTTTGATTATAAGTATAGAAAGGTTAAAATATACATCATACCATAACAGGTAAAAATAGCTTACTTTTTGATAGGGTTTGTTGTATGCAAAAAATAATAGGGGCGTTAGAAATACGCCCCTATGTATCAAAAAATGAAAATTCTTAAGGAACTAGACTTCCATTATTTCTTTCTCTTTAATCTCCAGTTGTTCATCAATTGCCTTAATGAACGTATCCGTTAATTTTTGAATTTCATCCAGGCTTTTCTTCTGCTCATCTTGTGTTATTTCTTTGTCTTTCTCTGCTTTTTTCAACTTTTCATTTTCATCCCGTCGAATGTTACGAATAGCAATTTTGCTGTCTTCACTGATCTTTTTACAGTTTTTATACAGTTCTTTCCGCCGTTCTTCATTAAGTGCCGGGATGGGCAGACGGATCAAATTACCGTCATTTTGTGGATTAAGGCCGAGGTCTGATGCCTGTATAGCTTTTTCAATCGGTCCGAGCATGTTCTTTTCCCACGGTTGAACAAGAATAAGCCGGGCTTCCGGTATGGTAATCGTTGCAACCTGATTTACCGGCATAGGTGAGCCGTAATATTCAACAGTTATACCTTCAAGGAGTGTGGGGGATGCCCGGCCGGTACGGATGCGGGAAAGTTCTTTCTTAAAATTATCAACTGTTTTTGACATCCGATCACTTGTTTCCGAATGTATTGATTCTGTTAAACTCATAGGTTACGCTCCCTTTTTAACGATTGAACCAACAGAGTGCCCTTCGATACATTTACGAAGGTTGCCTGCATCGAGGAGTTTAAACACTATAATAGGAATATCATTTTCCATACATAATGAAAAAGCGGTTGCATCCATGACACGAATATTTCTCTGGAGGGCTTCAATATGGCTTAAAGAGTCGATTTTCACCGCATCGGGATTATTGACTGGATCGGAATCGTAAATGCCGTCAACCTTCGTTGCTTTCAGAAGAACATCGCATTGTGTTTCAGCACATCGCAGTGCGGCTGCGGTATCAGTTGTAAAGTATGGATTACCGGTACCTGCTGCAATAATGACAACCCGTCCCTGCTGCATATGATTGACCGCACGTTGCGGAATGTAAAATTCCGCTGCCTTTTCAACTTTTATTGCGGAGAGTACCCGCGCCTCAATACCGGCATTGTGGAGAGATTCTTTAAAAAGCAGAGAATTTATGATTGTGGCGAGCATGCCCACTGCATCGCCGGTCGTCCTGTCAACTCCTTCAGCAGCGGCAGCAACACCTCTGAAGATATTTCCCCCACCGATAACAAGTGCAATCTGAACGCCTGCCTGGTGGACGCTTTTTATTTCAGCAGCGATCTGTTTTGTGACATCACTATCTATACCGTAACCCCTGCTTCCGGCGAGAGCTTCACCACTTATTTTAAGGAGTATGCGTTGATAATAAGGTTCCACGATACGGCCCCCTGGAATATATGTCTATTTAAACCTAAGTTGAGGAACAGTATGCTGTAATCCATCTCTGCTCCAGAGTGAGAATGGTGCAGAAAAGATCGTTTCCTGCAATACCCTTTACTCCTCAGCACCCAGTTCAAATCTGATGAATGAAACGACCGTTACAGGTGTTTCATTTTCTTTTTCAACTTGCTTTATTCTGTCAGCGACACTGATATCCGTATCTTTAATAAATTGCTGCTTTAAAAGAATAACCTGGTTGAG
>CBDVBE010000269.1:0-9533 GCA_965372145.1 uncultured bacterium
AAAAATCCAAAATCCAAAATCCAAAATCCAAAATCTAAAATCAAAGTTCAGGGTTCAGGGTTCAGGGTTAATTTGTTTATTTTCAAGGGCCAACGCTTCAATAATTGTTCTAAAAAACTCCCACCAAATGGGTGAAAGAAATTGCCGTTGGCGTAGTATCCACAATGTTAGTGATAACAATGCAGGGATAACAACTGAACTTTGAATTCAGAACCTGGAACCGTTCAATTTGGTTATAAACTATTATTATAGTAATCATTTTTGTATTTTAAGAGCGAACAGTCAATTACGTTTCCTCCAGAGTCCATAATTTTTCAGGACAAGTAACGTTTCAAGAAACTATGTGCAAAGGTAACCACCATATTTTTTCCGCTTTTTCACTGCTCTTTTGTGTGGTGTATTGCACCTTCGCCCAGACAAATGATACCATCAGTAAAGACACACTTCCTTTCGTGCAGGATTCACTCGCCTATACCGAAAACATTGACAGTGCCTCAGTTGATACACTCGCCGATTCTACAGCCAGACAGATTACAAAAGATACGGTCCAATACGAAGCTGATATCATTGAATACGATATTAAGAAAAAAATCATACTCATGAAAGGGAATAGTGTTGTTAAATACAAGAAGATGACACTCTACGCTGATACTATCAATTTTCTCTTTGCTGAAGATATGCTTGTCGCCACCGGTTATCCACAACTAGTTGAAGATAATGACACTGTTGTTGGAGATCACATGGTATATAACCTGGCAAACGGCCGGGGCAGGGTTCGGTATGGTACCGCCCATTCAGAAGACTCACGGTATGACGGGTACACCATATCCCGTTCCGGTGATAAAAGTTTTTATATCACCGACGGATCATATACCTCATGTGCTATTGAAGATTCTTCGCATTACTATTTTTATGGGAAACGCATCAAGGTTACACCGGGTGATAAAGTAATCTGTAAACCGGTTGTACTTAATATTTGCCAGGCACCGGTTATGGCTCTCCCCTATTATATCCAGCCTCTTGAAAAAGGGCGGCAGAGCGGCTGGCTTAATCCCCGCTGGGGTGGCCATCTTACCCATGGCGGCCATCTTGACAACATGGGATATTACTGGGCGCCAAATGATTATACCGATTTTAAAATAGCCGGAAAAGTTACCGAATTCACCAGCTATGTCCTTAATGCGAATGCCCGTTATGCACTCAGATACTGGCTGGGTGGCGGTATATCCGCACGGTACTCCACCTCCGCCAGCCATGACACCCTGAACAACCTCTGGGCAATCGACTATTCCCATAATCAGAATATCCTGCCTGACGAGAGTATGAAACTTTCGGGAAGAGGAAGTATTGTTTCCGGAAAAAGTTTCTACAAATCCATCTCTGAAGATACCACTGAACTGCTGAATCAGCAGATTAATGCAAATATGTCCCTGACAAAGAGCTTCAAGAAGATTAATGGTTACGGAAGCCTTACCTGGGACAGGACACACAATTTTAAAACAAACACGGTTAACCAGAATCTGCCCTCCTTTTCGTTCAACCTTAACTCACGGCCGCTTATCCCCTACAAGGAGGATGAGAATGCGTCTGAAGACGACGAAGATAAAGAAAAATGGTACAACAAGATAAGTTACTCATACAGAACAAGCGGCAATAGAAACTACTCTTATAATACGGAAATCGGGAAAGAAGAAAGCCTGTATGACCATGCCGGTTTAGGCCAGGATGTCTCAGTCTCAGCGCCTCAGACACTTTTCAAATGGTTTAATATTACACCGAATTTCTCTTTACATCATGCGGTATTCGATGCATGGATTAGCGAGCCAAAATCGCTTCCAGTTGCATTTGCTATTTTCGACACCCTTGCTCCGGATACCTGTCCTTATGAGATCATCCACGACACCTTAATTACCGGTGAGGACACACTGTATATCTGCTCTACCGGTACTGTCATTGACACTATCTTAGATTATGATACGACACGTTTCGATTTTAATCAATTCCAAAAATACAATACCTATTACTGGAATACCGGCGTCAGCCTTTCGACAAAACTGTATGGCATCTTTCCAATAAAAATATTCAATTTTGAAGGCATACGGCATACATTTACCCCTTCAGTATCATATACTTTTTATCCTGAGAAAAAACTTAATCGAACCTTTCCCAGTGTTGGCGGTGTATCATATACCGGTCCCCGCGACCGGGGGCAGGTAATCGGATTCTCGTTCGACAACCTCTTCCAGGGGAAAACGGTTTCCTATAAAGGAAAAGATGAGGATGAACCCGCAGAAAACAAGTTTACCATTCTCAGCGGCAGAATCAGTACCTCATATGACTTCGAAGCAAAAACAAGAAAGTGGAAGAATATTGGTTTATCAGCAAGCATTCCCAATAAGCTCATTGATTTTTCTTTCAACTCTTCTTTTACACCCTATAGCGATGCCAACGAACTTATCATTCCCAAGATGATGAATTATTCCATTAGAGTAAGTCCAAAACTTCGCGGCGCAGGCGGTTCCCTCTGGGGTGGGGATTTCCTTATACTCGAAGAAATTGAGCCAGAGGAGTATATGAAGGGATATACCGACCTGAAGACCCCCGGATGGAGTATCAATTTCAATCCTTCGTATTCCTTTTCCCGCAGTAGAAGTACACTTAGAGAAAAATTTACCACCAAGAAAGAGTACCGGTTGAGTACCAGTGCGCGTATAAAATTCACTAATATCTGGTCCACCGCATGGAGTAGCACATATAGTTTTGATAAAAGCCAGTTTATGAATCACTCTCTTAACTTTACCTGTGATCTTGAGTGCTGGGAACTTAAATTTGACTGGTATCCTTCAGGTGTTAACCAGGGGTATTACTACTTTATTGTAAAAATTAAAAAACATCCGGATATTAAGTGGGTGGAGCGGTCGTAATGATACTATTTAGCATTGTTTGAAGTTGGCATCTGTCTGACACGCCCCCTAAGCCAGAGCGCAAGCTCACGCTTTGGCTCCCCAAAGGGGGACTTCTATTGAATTAATCTCTTATATAAAATCTACACATTATAAGTCCCCCTTTGGGGGCGTGCATGTCATTTAAAAACAAACACAATCCCGGCTAAAAATCCGCATTCCCCGGATACCGCGGAAAGGGAATAACATCACGAATATTTTTCATGCCCGTGACCAGAAGCAGCAGCCGTTCAAAGCCAAGGCCGAAACCGGCATGCGGTACGCTGCCGTATTTTCTTAGGTCAAGATACCACCAGTAATCTTTTTCATTTAATCCGGACTCACGGATACGGTCAAGAAGTACGTCATGCCGATTTTCACGTTCTGACCCGCCGACCAGTTCACCGATGCGCGGTACCAGCACATCCATCGCACGCACGGTTTTATCATCATCATTCGATTTCATATAAAAGGCTTTTATCTCTTTGGGATAATCATACACAATAACCGGCTTCTTGAAAACCTGTTCAGTAAGGTACCGCTCATGCTCGGTCTGTATATCGGTGCCCCAGTCAACTTTATACTCAAACTGCTCATTATTTTTCTCCAATATTTTTACCGCATCAGTATATTTTATCCGTTCAAATGAATTCTGTGCAATATTTTCCAGCACCTCAATCACAGTATTTTCAATCCGAAGATTAAAAAAATCAAGATCATCCCTGTCCTTATCAAGGACCCAGGTCACAAGATATTTCGTTAAATCTTCAGCCAGGTCCATGTTATCTTCTATATCAGCAAATGCGACCTCAGGTTCGATCATCCAGAATTCAGCCAGATGACGGGGTGTGTTTGAGTTCTCTGCACGGAAGGTTGGCCCGAAGGTGTAGATACGCACTAACGCAGATGCAAAAATTTCTCCTTCAAGCTGGCCGCTCACTGTGAGCATGGCCGGCTTACTGAAAAAATCTTGGGAAAAGTCAACAGCACCCTGTTCATCCTTAGGCAACTGGGCGAAATCAAGGGCAGATACTCTGAACATCTCCCCTGCCCCTTCGCAGTCACTGGCCGTTATAATAGGGGTATGCACATGTAAAAAACCACGCTCATTGAAATAGGTATGGACCGCATAACTAAGAGAACTCCGAACGCGTGATACCGCCCCGATCGAATTGGTGCGCGGCCGCAGATGGGCTATCTCACGAAGGAATTCCAGGGAATGCCGCTTTTTCTGTAAAGGATAATCATCTGCCGCAAAACCATGCACGATTATTTTTCGTGCCTGAAGTTCTACGCTTTGTCCCTTTCCCTGCGATTCAACAAGGACTCCTTCAATCGTGACACTACTTCCAGTTGTCAACTTTACCACATCGGCCGTATAGTTTTCCAAAGCTTCATCCGCTACCACCTGGAGATTTCTCATACAGGAACCATCATTAACCTCAAGGAATAAGAATGTCTTTGAGTCCCTTTTTGTTCTTATCCATCCATTAATGGTAATTAGTTCATCGGATGCCGGCATTTGAAGAGTGTTTTTAATTTGCATTTTTTTCATTTATATAGTATCCCGTTGATAATATGTTTACATTTAATAATTTGATTTCTTTTTCAATTAAAGTGACCTCTAATGTACTATTAAAACGCTTACTTTGCTCATATCTCCCCACACAATTCTACAAATAAAGTCATCTCATCCTGAGCCAACTGTACTTCAAGTATGCTCTCTCCGCCTATTATTCGTTTTATTGACTCAAGCAACGAGGGAAAACTCTCATTGGTTATCTGATCTATTGCCGACACTATCATCTTTCTCTCGTCAGACGTTTCCCGCTGGGTTGACGCTCTGTTGACTATGCCACGTGACAATTTTCCAAATGATAACCTGTCAGGCATCTGTAAGGCTAACGTAATCATATCCCCCAGTACCGCCTGAAAAGCGTGGAGATATCCATCCATAGTAAGCCACACATATATATATAAATCGGATTCATTCCCCTGATCATCAGCAGGCACCTTTCCTTCAAAAAGCAGTCTTCTGACATTCGGATAAATCGGATCATAATATGGCGTTTTATAAAGGCGCAGATTCATGATAATGCGTTCGGTAGAAAGTAATCCGAATCGTTATTCCCCGTGATAATCAACTAACGTAACAGGATTATACCTGCCAATTTTCTCCATATAGTTGAGAAAGGCTAATCCGATAATTGAGAAAATACCTGCAACAGTGGCATCCCGGCGCTCGACCATTTTTGCAACAGCCTCAAGTGTTCCACCTGTTGCAATGAGATCATCAATAATAAGCCAATTTTTACCCGGAGTCAAATCCTCCATATGAATCTCCAGAGTAGCTTCACCGTATTCCAATGCATAACTCTCTTCGATAGTTTTACCGGGAAGCTTGCCTTTTTTCCGCGCGAGCACCAGCGGCACATTCTTTGCAAGTGCATATGCGGAGCCGAGTAAGAATCCGCGGCTTTCAATGGCGATAACACCATCAACCGCATCATCAGCATACTGTGTAACCATTTTGTCAACCACAAAGGAAAACGCTTCAGGGTTGGTAAAGATGCTGGTGATATCGTAAAAAAGGATACCAGGTTTTGGAAAGTCGGGTATTTTGCGGATTGCATCGTCCAGATTCATTTTAAAATCTCCTTAAGAATTAAATAGTATTGGTAATACAATATACAAAGCAATTTGCGTAAATGATTAAAATAATTTATTAACCGGGAATGATGATTTAACATTACTATATCTATCTCTAAACTATCTCTGGATGCCCGTCTACACGGGCATGACAATTCATTTTAAAAGATATAAATAGTATCGGAATTTAAATTAATAATATACAATAACCCCTTTCTGAAATTTATCTTCACAACCAACCACCATCTATATTATAATGAGGGAAGAAATTATTTTATTTTGAAATTGGAAATTGGAAAAACATGAAACGAGTAAATTATTTGGATGTTTATTAAATATTACATAAGCATGAATACCAAATTTCAAGTTTCAAATTTCCCCATCGACAAGCTCAGGACATCGCAATTTCAGTGTTTAGTGAACGCTTATAATACTTTTAACCGGCAAGGTACTTATTTACAATGCGATTAATTAAGCCGTTACCCCTTATTTCATTAATGTCAGCACTCTGTCTGCTATCAACGGGGTGTATTAAAAAAATTGCTCTCAAAAAAGTAGCCGGTGCCCTCACTGCGGAAGGGAGTACTGTGTTTACCGGCGACGACGATCCGCAGCTCATTGCCGACGCTCTGCCGTTTGCTCTGAAAACCTATGAGTCACTGCTTGAATCTCTGCCTGAAGATGTAAATTTACTTTATGCAACCGGTAAAGCATTCTGCATGTACGCATACGCATTTATCCATGTACCGGCAGATACAATCTCCGATATCAGAATAGACGAAAAAACCGAACATCGTCTTCGCGCAAAGAGAATGTATTTACGGGCTAAGAGATACCTTCTCAGAGGCCTTGAGGTAAAGCATCCTGGCATCACCGCTTTTTTAGAAGCGAATAAGACAGATTCGGCACTTGCGATGACTACTATTGAAGACACCGCCTTAATTTACTGGATTGGCGCTTCATGGATGGGCGCATTTACCGCAGATAAATTCGATATGAAACTGGCACTTGATATGCCTAAGGCTGTATCATTTATGAATCATCTACTTGACATGCATGAATCGTACGGCACAGGCGCTGTTCATGACTTTTTTATTTCATATTATGGCAGTATGCCCAAATCAATGGGCGGCAGCGAGGAAAAAGCCCGGAAACACTTTACCCGTTCGCTTGAGTTGTCACAGGGTGCATCCGCCGGCCCATATGTATCCCTGGCAGCCTCAGTGTGTGTCGGCAAGCAGGATCATAAAGAGTTCACTGATCTGCTTACAAAAGCACTTGCCATTGATGCGGACCAATACCCGGCAAACAGGCTGGCTAATATCATCAGTCAGAGAAAGGCACAGTGGCTGATAAAACATATTGACAACTACTTCCTCTGGGATGAAGAAAATACTGAAAACACATTTGAACTCGACGAGACCGGTGAAGAGGATCAGGAAGAGGAGCTTGATAAATGAAATTGACCACCCGTGTGTATGCTTCATTTTGTATTGGCCTTTTAGTATATACACAGACGTTTGCATTAACCATCAAACTCGGGAGTATCGCACCCAATGGCTCACCATGGGATAACGCACTGCGGAAAGTAGCGGCAGAATGGTCCTCTCTCTCGAATGGAAAAATCATCCTTAAAATTTATCCCGGAGGTATTGCAGGCGGTGAAGAGGATATGCTTCGAAAAATGCGAATCGGCCAGCTTCACGCCGCAGGGATGACCGGGGTAGGTATGTGCAGAGTTTTCTCAGGCATTCTGGTGGTGCAATTACCACTCCTTGTGAGAACTGAAGAAGAACTCTATTTTATCCTTGAAAAAATGCGCCCTAAATTTGAAAAAGAACTGGAAGCAAAGGGATTTAAAGTTCTCATCTGGTCAAAGGTTGGGTGGGTACACTTTTTCACGAAGAATCCGGTGGTAAAGCCCGATGATCTGCGTGCACATAAGTTATTTAACTACGCCGGTGACCCGGATGGCACCCAGGCATGGAAACGGTCCGGTTTTCACCCGGTACCGCTCTCAGTAAACGAGTTAATGACTGCATTACAGAGCGGTATGGTTAACGCATTCTCTACAACACCACTCTCAGCAGCAGCTTATCAATGGTTCGGTCTTGCCAAAAATATGTGCGGTATGAAATGGGCTCCGCTTATCGGAGGTGTCGTAATCTCAACTAAAACCTGGAAACGAATCCCTGCTGAACTTCGTCCGGAACTCCTTAAAGCTGCACGGAAAGTCGGGCGTGAAGCTCAGATAGAAATTGACAAAGCAGATGCAGAAGCCGTCAAAATCATGCAGCAACACGGTCTCAAGATACACGCTGTCTCTTCTGAAATAGAAGCGCAGTGGCTTTCTGAAGTACAGGATGGTTTTAACATGGTTATTGGAAAGAGTTTTGATAAAGCGACCTTTGAAGAGGTAAAAAAATACCTTGCAACATTCAGGAAAGCTAATGACCAATAGCGACTTCAAAGCAAAACTGCTGACTATACCTCTGTTTATTGAAAATAATCTTGCGGCACTTTCCCTGATACTTCTCGCATTATTCCCTACAGCGGAGTCCATCGCACGCTGCTTTAAAACCGGGGTGCATGGATCATCAACGTATGTAGAACATCTGGTTATCTGGATTACTTTTCTTGGTGGTATGATTACCTCCAGGGAAAACAGGCATCTGTCCCTTTCCGCCGGTATTGATCTGATACATGAGCCCTACAAACGCTGGATTGAATCCTTTACTGCCTGTATTGCCACCGCAATTACCGCAAGTTTTACCTGGAGCTCATTCTTATTTGTTCAAATTGGATTTGACTCTTCGCAGAGGGTCGGCATTCTTCCAATCAAAGCTGTTATGATTGTCATGCCCATAGGCTTTGCAGTTATGACCATCAGATGCATCACCCATGCACCAAAAGGCCTTGTCCCTAAAATCATAGCACTATCCGGAGTAGGCATCGCAGCACTCTTTGGTTTTGTGCTTGGTGAACACCTGTCTGCACTTATCTGGCCAAGTGCGCTTATCATAATCGTTGCATCGATTCTTGGCACGCCGATTTTCATTGTTCTGGGCGGTATTGCTGCCCTGCTCTTTATGAATTCAGGCGGCACTATTACTGTTATCCCCAATGAAGCCTATTCGATGCTTACCAGCCCGCATATTCCGGCAATTCCCCTGTTTACCTTTGCCGGATTTATTCTTTCTGAAAGTAAAGCAGGTGAACGCCTGGTACGACTCTTCAGAGTCTTTTTCGGTTGGCTACCCGGAGGGCTGGCTATTGCAACGATACTGATATGCACCTTCTTTACCGCGTTAACCGGTGCATCTGGGGTAACTATTCTGGCATTGGGAGGACTGCTTTCATTTGTCCTCATACAGAATAAATACCGAAAAGATTTTACCCTGGGTCTCCTCACGGTAAACGGGATCGGTACACTTTTTCCACCCAGTCTGCCATTAATCATGTATGGTGTTGTTGCCCAGATTAATATCAAAAAAATGTTCGTTGGTGGTATTCTGCCCGGATCAATCATGGTACTTGCCCTGGTCATCTTCGTCATAATCACCTCAAAAAAAGAAAAAATTGAACGAATCCCTTTCGATGTAAAAGAGATCCTGCCTTCAATACGTGAATCGATATGGGAAGTCCTGATACCATTTATTATACTCATTTTCTACTTTAAGGGATATACGACCCTCGTTGAAACCGGAGCAATTACTGTTATTTATATACTTATAATTGAAGTGCTTATAAATCGTGACATTAAAATAAAGGAACTGCCGGGTGTGTTTGTAAAAAGTATCCCGATAATAGGCGGCGTTCTTATCATTCTGGCAGTAGCAAAAGGTCTCTCCTATTTTATTATTGATGCAGAAATCCCCATGCAGCTTACTGCATGGATGCAGAAATATATTCAGTCAAAATACCTTTTCCTGCTTATTCTGA
>CBDVBE010000270.1:0-9503 GCA_965372145.1 uncultured bacterium
GCACAAAATTTTGTGCCCCTACTGCGCTGAAACGTACTTAAAATAAAGTAGACAGACTTTTTAAATTGTACTCTTCATTGCAATTATAAAAAAAGACAAAATCCGTTTCTACAATGAAAGAATTACCGTATCAAACCTCGTTTCTTGCCTATATACAGCTTGAAAAAAAGCTGAGGAAAAATACTATTGATTCCTACCGCTATGACCTTGAACGCCTTGCCGGTTACTTTAAACAGCAGGATATTCATGCAATAACGGGAGTAACTACGGATAAGCTGTCTGACTATATCAAGCTGCTTTTTGATATGGGATTTGCAGCGTCGTCTATTCAAAGAAGCCTTTCTTCGATTCGCGGCTATTATGGTTTTCTCGTATCAGAAGGGACTGTCAAAGAGGATCCCACTGAATTGCTCGAAGGACCTCGCCAGTCACGCTATCTGCCGACGGTACTTACCGTTGAAGAGATCATGCGGTTATTCAATGCGATTGATACGGAAAAACGGGGAGGCGTCCGTGACCGGGCCATGTTTGAAACTCTCTATGCGACAGGAATGCGCGTTTCGGAACTCTCATCGTTTACCTTTGAGCAGATACTGCATGAAGATAAAATGATACGTGTATTCGGAAAAGGATCAAAAGAACGGCTTGTACCAATCGGAGATATAGCATTAGACTGGATTAAAGAGTATAATGAAGTCGAGCGCCCTTTCCTGGCAAAACCCGATACCGACAGTACCGTGTTTCTTAATGTCCGCGGGAAACCTTTGACGCGCATGGGTATATGGAAAATTATTCAAAAGTATATTTTGATTACCGGTATTAACAAAAAAGTGTCACCCCATACGTTTCGCCATTCCTTTGCCACACATTTGTTAGAAGGCGGTGCTGATTTACGGATCGTACAGGAAATGCTTGGACATGTGAATATTGTTACTACGGAGATTTATACGCACGTTGACAGGGAATACCTGAAAGAGGTACACAGGAGTTTTCATCCGCGGTATAATAAATAATACGTGACCAATAATTACCGTATAGGCGCCGTTATATTACCGATTTAAAAACGGCTGAAGTGTTTAAACTGTTTATTCACTATTGGTAAGAAAACAGGACATTTTGGTCTTTCTGTGTTTGCGGTTTTTTCGCAGAAGGCAGTTAAATATTAATTTTTATTCCAGGGCGGGGAAAAATTATCGCATAATAACAATCTTTTTATTCAGACGATTCCCGCCGGCAGTTTTGATTCTGCAGATATAACTGCCGCTTGCCATGTCCGACACGTTTAACCGGACACGCTGTTCGCGTACGGACAGGTAATCGGAAATACACTTTACACATCTCCCCGCGCAGTCATACAGGGAGATACTCACTTTGCCGCACGTGCCGTTTCCATAGTGTATAAACAGATTCCTTCCTGAAGTATACACAGATATTTTGGGCATAAGATTGGAATGGTTGTCCGGATTTCCTATGCCGGTGATTGAAGAATCGATAAACATTGATAAGCCGGATTTGGTTCCAATCCACACATACCCTTTGTTATCGACCCCAATTGATAATACGTCATTATCAACAAGCCCGTCTTTGACGGTATAGCTTTTCCATGCAGTACCGTCGAACCGGCTTGCGCCATCATGGGTACCGACCCATATACCGCCTTTTTGGTCAATAGCTAGTGCATAAACATCGTCGCCGGGCAGCCCTTCGGGTACGGACCAGGTTGTCCATATTGTCCCGTCGAATTTACCGACTCCCGCATCAAGAAACCCGAACCATACTCCGCCTTTGCTGTCTGTAATCATCGAAACAACAGCATTACTGGCAAGACCGTTCGCTTCATTGTACACAGTCCAGGTATCGCCGTCAAATCTGCATACGCCACTCCCGAAAGTAGCAAACCATTTGTTAACGCTGCTGTCTATGCCGACAACTTCTATATTGTCTTGGGGTAGACCGTTCTGGCTACTGTAATTTGTCCAGCTCGTATCGTCGAATTTACTCACCCCTCCCAAAGTCCCGAACCACTTGTTTCCCTCTCTGTCTATCGCGATTGATCGTACTGAGCCATCAATAAGTCCGTCTACCTCCTTATAGAGTGTCCAGTTGGTGCCGTCAAATTTAATTGCGCCGCTCCAGTTGCCAAACCATGTATTGTCTTCTCTGTCTATAGCAATTGCATCCACATTCCTTGAGTTGCCTAAAAGCCCGTTTCCTACTGTGTAATTGTACCAGTCAGTACCGTCATATTTTATCACACCGCGTTGACTTGTGCCGAACCATTTATTACCCTTCCCGTCCACAGCAATAGAAAGAATTTCATTACCGAAAAGAACATCAGGTGTGGTAAATGTACTCCAGGTTGTACCGTCAAATTTACTGACGCCTGTTATTCTGTAAGTATCATTGCATCCGACCCATACACTGCCTTTATTGTCTGCCGCAGCCGCGGAAACGCAATTGCTTACCAGTCCGTCAGACGTGTCATAATACGTGAAAGTGGTATCGTTGAATCTTATCACTCCTCTATACGATCCAAACCATTTAATGCCCGCATTGTCTATGGTTATTGAGGTTATCTCATGTACGTCAAGCCCGTCGGACGTGTCGTAATTCATAAATGTGTCACCGTCGAATACGCTGACAAATGCCCGGTTGGTAAATACGAACTCCGCTCCTGCCAGCCACACAGTACCGTCTGTGTCCGTTACGATGGCGTTTACACGGTCCCCGCCGAGGCCGTTGAGTAACCGGTAATTTGTCCAGGTTGCGCCGTCAAATCTGTATGCGCCAAAATTATGAACACCGACCCATACGTTTCCGCTGCTGTCTATGGCAATTGATTCAATGTTGCCTATATTATCATTGACAACAACCCAGTCAGTATCGTTGAATGTAAAAACACCCGGAGATGCCCCTATCCACTTTCGGTTTTCTTCGTCTATTGCCAGTGCCACTGCATCTCTGTATTGCGTACCGAGAATTTCAGCCGTTCTGAATGAAGTCCAGGACGCGCCGTCGAATTTACTGATGCCGTCATCCGTGCCGAACCACTTGCAATCATACCGGTCTATCACTATCGTATATACCAGATTGTCAATAAGCCCGTCCGAGGTCGTATACGTCGCGAGCAACGTCCCGTCAAGAAGCCGCTTCACCACGCCGCCTTCACTCGCAATCCATACGGTGTCGTTGTGTACCGCAATATCTTTGATGTCGTTTTTGTTGGTGTAATTCACAAATTCAACTGCGTGGGCACAGTAAAATAATGAGAGTACCGGTAACCACATCTTGAAAAGTTTCATAGTTCGACTCCGTGTTTTGTGTGACGGCGATGCTTTTGGTTTCTTCCATAAGTCATTGATTCGTCTAAAAGTGCGCAAAATTGAGATTTTCATTGATTCGTCTAATATATATATATATTCGTTTTTCCAAATCAAATATTTATCCAAAAAAGGAGGTGATAACAAAAGTAAAAATTTCTTTTCAAACGGGTTTGTTTTACCTTGTTGATTTTTTTTTACCATCTGCTTTATATGTACCATCAAATTCACACTTTTTCAAGGAGTAAGTATGAAACGTCTGTTTTCAATGTCTATTATCAGTGTAATTCTTGCAGGATTCATTTCATCGGGTTTTGGCTATCATTACCCCATAGTCTATATGGTTCATCCGACATACCCGTCCTGCCTGCCCACTATTCAGGAAGGTGTCGATGCCTGCGACCCGTGGGATATTGTTCTGGTGTATCCGGGGACTTATTATGAAACCGTTGAGATAAACACGCCGCATATCAGGATATACGCGGCTATACAGGGTGACAGGCCGGTTATTGACGCGGGCGGAGCAGAAAAAGCAATAACGATTACCGGTGGTGATGTTACCGTCAAAGGTATGGAGATAATAAATGCAGAGACCGGTATTTTTCTTGGCGGTTCGTATGTCGAAGGCAGGGTCATTGACGGCTGCAAAATCCATTCGCCAGGAACAATTAAGCGATATGGAATAAATGTAGACTTCGAGTGCCATAACGATACAATTAGACACTGTGATATAGATGGATATTATGATGGAATCAGGATCTGGGACGGGACCTACAATATTCTGGTTGACAGTTGCAGAATATATAACAGTTTAGAATACGGAATATATAATAGCGGCCAGCCTGCATTTGACGAAGAGAATGCGAACCATTTCACGAGATGTGAAATTGACGGAGCCCAAAGCGGTGTTCATAATAGGAAATATTACGCCGACAATCAGGCAACCTTTACCATGCAGAACAGTGAAATAAGAAACACTTCAGAACACGGCGTCAGTTGCAGTGTTCGTGAATTCATGGGCGCTAATACAGGCGCGGATGCTTATTTAACGGGTATATCATTTGAAAAATGCGCTACTGCCGGCATATACGGTTACGGCCATTGCAGTTGGAACGAGGGCGCGTGTTATGTGTATGTGTCTTACAGTAATTGTACTTTCGAGGATTGCGGCGTGAATACCCTTGAGGATCCGCATTCTCAGGAAAGTAATGTTACCATTGAGGAATCCGACAGAGCGCCGGTCTGGGCGGTGGGGGAAACGTATGCAATAGGTGACAGGGTAGACTATGAAGGGGTTATTTACGTGTGTATCCAGGCGCATACCGTGTATGCTCCGAACTGGACGCCGCCGAATACGCCTGCGTTGTGGGAATTGGAATAATGTCGGATAGTTGAAAAATATTTTATAAAGTAGTAGCAGCCTGCAGATAATAATATTGCAGGCTGTTTTTTTATGAAAGAAAAATAATTATATTTCTTCAATAAATTGCGCTCGATAATTAATTTTTATTGCGGCAATTAATCTATAATCCCTGGTATCCGGCAGGGAAAATTTCTCCAATATAACAAAGAGGCCCTCCTTCAGTCAGTTAAGTTCTGTTGGTGCCGGGTGTATATATGATTATGATTAAAAAAGCCCCCAAATCAATCCTGCAGATTCACTACCACAATGCACCGGGAGGTGTCACAAAAGTTATACACAGGTATTCGGAAATAAGTAACAGTATCTGGTCAAAATCCATTAAAAGGAATTTACTTGTTTGCTGTAATACTGACTCGGCTCTCTTAAGCAGGGAAACATTGGAAACAATCCACCTTAAAGAGTGTAAATACCATACTTTTCAAAGTAAGGAATCTTTTAACAGGATAACATGTTCATTAGTAAAAAAATTACAGGCAATTATTTCAGGACTTCCCCAACCGGTATATGTAATCGGTCACAATCTCTCCCTTGGAAAAAACATTGCTCTTTCCGCTGCATTTAAGGAGCTGAGCGAACAAATCGTAGAGGAAGATGATGTTCGATTTTTCTCGGTTATCCATGATTTGGCTGAAGAGGGGCGTATTACATTAATGCAGCAGATAGGGTATTTGGAATCATTAGACATACCCGTATGGCAGTACCTTTATCCACAAAAGCGTGTTCTGTATGTGGTGCTTAATAAGCGGAATTATGCTCTTTTTACCCGTGCCGGATTTCCTACGGTATTGTTGCCAAATCCCCTTACTCGTGTTGAACATTCACCGGCGTTGCCTATACCTGATCATCAAACAGTAACAAAGGGATTAATGAAGCTTGCACAAAATGATAAAACTCATTTTAATCCGTCCGCAGCTACGCTGTTTTATCCGGTTCGGGTAATTTCCAGAAAGAATGTCCTTGAAGCAATTATTATGACCTGCCTCATACATAATGCAAACCTGCTGATTGGTGGATATGGAACCTCTTATAAAGACAGGAACTTATTTGAGAGGATGAAAAGCCTTTCACAGCGATACCGTTTACCGGTTGTATTTGATATAGAACGGCTTCAGCACTACCTGCCCAAAAAACGGTATAAGAATGAGAACATGTTTTCTCTTCTCTATAGATATTCGGATGGCTGTATATCCACTTCTATTGGGGAAGGCTTTGGGTATGCGTTATTTGAGCCCTGGCTTTATAGTAAAGCGGTAATCGGCAGATTACCACTCGGCATTTCATCGGATGAAATTGGGGATCTCTCTCATTTGTATTCTCGATTTGAGATTCCTGTTTCATGGATTCCTGTAGAAGAAATAGCGCATCAGTATTATTCGGGAATTCAAACGGTATCTGGTCCTGTTAATAAAAGAAAATTCGATTCATGTTTTCGCAACTCGTTTATTAAGAAGGGGCTTATTGATTTTGGAGTTCTCACTCAAAGAGCCCAGTTTCAAGCTTTTAAAAAATTCCAGCTTCTTATTAATGGTTCTAACAATAATCTATGTTTGGATAGAGAAGCGGGAACGATTTCTGAGGTATTTGAGCTACAAAATCTGAAAAGAATTACTATCAGAAAGAACAGGGATATATTACGTAAAGCATTGATTGGCAAGGCATATGACAGAAGGTTTAAACTATATTTTATGTATTCCTTAGCTGATGCGCGAAGACGAATGTGTGACAGGCATGTTTTAATAAAATATTTCTCTTCTTTAAATCATTTCAGAGTATTAATGACGACTAACGCGGGATAAACCCGCAAGTAAGTTCCTTATCAGAGTCCTTTCTAAAAAACAAGAAAGCAATCTGTAAGGTACTAATAATTAGTACCCTAACGAAATCAATAGAAAGAAAATTAACTTTTTTCTTGACTTTATAACCTCATTCATAGGATATTTTAGGTATCACAAATTATTTCTGGAGGAAAAGTGGCTAATACAACAAAACATGATTTAATTGCGTCTGTGTCAAAGTTTACCGGTCTTACCCAGGCAGACACAAAAGTTGTTGTTGAAGAATTTCTTGAGACAATTGCACGAATTCTTGAGGAAAATAAGACGATAGAAGTACGGGGATTTGGGACATTCTACACGAAAGTGAGAAAACCCCGGCCGGCACGCAATCCGAAAACAGGGGAAGTTGTTCCATTACCACGGCGGGTAGTACCTCTTTTTAAATATTCCAGTGAATTAAAAAAGAAAATCTCAGAATCTCTCAGTCAGAAGCTGGTACAGAGTCCTGTCAGTCCGGGTGAGAGCACACCAACTGATGCCGGCGCTCCCTCTCCGTTTTAACCGGCAGCATTTTCTTTTTTACAGTATTAGTAGAAGCTGGATATATGCCTTTCTTGTAACCGTTCACGGGTTTAAAGGTTCAAGGTTCTGGGTTGAAATCCAAAATCTCGTGTCATCCAAAGCTTTATTGAAAGAGGGAAAATCCAAAATCTAAAAATTGTATAGGGTGTTTTACTATTTACTGCAAGTATGCTTTTGCCAGTCTATCTCTATGTATATCAATCTATTTACCTCGTTCAAAGTTACTTTCATTATTACTTTACTAAATTGCTACAAATGAAAAGTCTCTGATCAGTTTTTTCCCTTGACTCTATTTCTGCATGAGGTTACAATTATTCTAACGCGGGATAAACCCGCAAGTAAGTTCCTTAATCAGAGTCCTTTCTAAATAACAAGAAAGCAATCTGTAAGGTACTAAACATCAGTCGAGATGTAATTACAAATCCTAAATCGATTATGATAGTATTTAAAGCTTCCCATTAATAAAAGGTGGCATGCAATGAAGACAATGTTTACAAAGGGCATAGTTGTTCTATGTGTCGTTGGTTTTACGTTCGCTCAAGGAGATGATGTCGCATTGACCGGTCTCGTGCCGGATTTTGAAGCGCAGCTTTCATTCGGGTTTAACTATGATTACCTGCGGTCCCCTTTGAAAGTATCCTTTGATTATCCCAAAGGTTATTTCTCGATAAATATTCCGCTTACCTATTCGCCCCCAAAAACGCTTACCAGTACTATGACTGAACCACTTGCAGGTCAATTTGAGGAAGGGGAGGAATTTGAACCAACGGCATCTGCCAAACAGAACGCTAATTATACTATAAAAGTGGATATCCCTATGATGGGTGGGGTTGTATCATTTTCGAATATGCAGATGATGTATTTGAGGTATGTAAATACCCTTGGTGTCCCCAATTTAAAAATCAGTCAAGCGGGAGGTGAGGATTCAGAGATTGGTTTATTTATGCGTGGCATGATAAGTGTACCTCTTGATCTGAAAATCGGGTGGGAAACCATGACCTTCGGCTATGCTTACCAGGTTAACGAGATGCTTAAATTTGCTTTTAATCTTCATCGCCACGTTTTTACTTTTGATGTAAAGGGAAAAATTGATGTCGATATTCTTGGAAGGTTCGCAATTACAGTCAGCAATGAAAGTGTCGGTGAATATACCATGGACGGCGATATTGAATATGGTTTAAACAATGTTGTTGATGGCCATTATGAAGTAGAACGATGGGCCCCGACCATTGCGATAAAGTATTGGCGGGCATGTCTTATCTCGCGCTTTGGGATGACAACCAATCCACGGGGTTTTCTGATTGCACGATATTCCCTGCCATTCTTTTTAGATCCTGAAACATTTACGGTCGATGAAGGTTTGACCGATGAAGATCAAATGACTGAATATTTAACGGAAAACCTGGAGAAATTCCTTAATAATGAAACCAATGAAGTAGAATACAGCACCAATAAGAAAATGAAATGGAATATGCCGCAGGCACATACCATCATGTTTGATATCGTTCCTGAGAAATTATCATTGTCATACACAAAGCTATTTGGCGACATAGAGATGGAATTGTATGATCCGGCATCAGATAAACTGGCCTTGAAGGATACAACCAACTATCCGGATACTCTTGATTTCAGATTTAAAGCTTCGGTGGACCATATGATCATACTGCATGGTTCTTTCTATAACAGCTTTTTTAATCTGGGAATCTATTCAATGGATTTCGGTTTTCGCGATAAGGACAATCTATTATATAATGTAAAAGCTTTGGAAAAAATACGGTACGGAAAAGGTGTCTTGACACCGATATTAAATCTCGGTGCTATGATTGGATCAAAAGTACAGGTACTTGCTGAACTGGATGTGCTCCCGTTACTGGCATTTAAAACTGGATTGGTATACTATTTCTGATATTTCATAGATTCGATTTTGAAAGGATATGTTCATGACATTGACAAAACGGATAGTATTGTTGCTGTCGGTAGGTATCGCAGCGTCACTTTATGCAGTGGAACAGTCAACACCGTATATACTTACTGAGTTCCCGATTTCGATTATCGTACCGGATACGGCTATCTGGATAAAATGGACTGGTGCTTCACGCAATCCGAGCGATCCGAATCTTGTCCCCGATTCAGGACGCATCTATTTCAGTAAATCACCGGGTGGATCGATTATTGAGAATTATCCCGATTCCGTTACGAAACGTGTGATTGATACTGTTATCAATGAACTGGATACCAGCTATATTTCGCAAAATAACATTCTTTTTACCGGGGGGACACCGCAACGGGGGATAATGTTCAGGCCCTCTGAAACTGGTATGGGGGCAGGGAAATATTATTTCATGGTTGCCTGGAGAACACAAATAGGTTTTATTGATACGACCATTTTTTCGAATGAGGTAC
>CBDVBE010000271.1:0-9440 GCA_965372145.1 uncultured bacterium
AACATTATACAAAACATTTAAATTTTTATAAGGATATATTTAATCCACAACATTTCTCCCCTCTGTGGTAGGAGAGGGGCTGGGGGTGAGGTTATAAAATCACAAGTCAATATGAATCGCTCAATTTAGGTTAAAAGGAAATATTTTTTACCACCCGACACTAATTGCATGAACAAACAGCCAAACCAGAACAAAGCAATCCCTCCCTTAACCGGTAAAGACAGGCTCGCCCTACTCTGCTTTTTCCTTTCCGGTTTTACCGGATTGGTGTATGAAATTTGCTGGATAAGGAAGGCTTCTCTCGTTTTCGGCACTACGACCTTTGCAGTGACCAGTGTACTCGCGGTATTTTTTGGAGGACTGGCTGCAGGCAGTTACCTTTTCGGGAAATATTCCCGGAAAACATCCCGGCCATTACAGTGGTATGCTATTCTTGAGATCAGCCTTGGTATACTCATTCTTATAAATCCAGCCATGTTTGTACTGTTTAATAAGCTTTATGGGATACTGTATCCCTATTTCTTCCAGAATTTTATTGTTCTCTCGTTAAGCAGGCTCCTGTTGATTTCCCTGCTTCTCTTACCCCCTACGATACTGATTGGCGGCACTTTACCGCTCTTCTGTAAACAGTTTGTGACAAATGAGCATAGAATTTTATCATCCATCGGTATGCTGTATGGATTGAATACGTTCGGTGCGGTTATTGGAACGGTCACGTGCGGATTTCTCATGATCCCTTATCTGGGAGTCAATGAGTCAATCTGGCTGTGCGGCCTGCTGAATGTTATTATTGGAGCGATTATCCTACGATTAGGTATTGCTGAATCAATTCCAGTAAAGAACAGGGAAACAATTGAAAATGTACCTGGTGATTCCAATGCCGGTCATACTCTTTTAAAAACCCGCCTTATTGGCATGTTGTTCTTTTTTGCCGGATTCGTTGCACTGGGTAATGAAATAATCTGGACACGCTATCTTACGTTGATTATCCACAACACGGTATATATCTATACGCTTACTCTTGCAGTTGTATTACTCGGTATCTTTTTGGGCAGTTTTATCGTTTCATTTTTTAATACTGATTCGTATCAAAAAATCTCTGTTGTATTCAGCCTGGCGAATATCGGTATCGGCCTCAGTGTGCTGACAGTACTCATGCTGCCGTTTGATTTCTGGAAAGGGGTGATTGACACTCAGAAACCGTCTACCCTTCTTTGGGTCTGTACATTAGTTTTTCTTTTCCCGTCACTCTTATCAGGCATAGTATTCCCACTTGCAAACCGTTTAGTAATCACCCACCCGCACCAGGCGGGAGTCGGCGTCGGTAAAATGGCAGCCATCAATACCCTGGGGGGGATACTCGGTTCCCTGAGCATCGGTTTCATTATACTGCCGCTGGTCGGATTATACCGGAGTATTGTGCTGTCTACCGGCATAAGTATAGCGATCGGTATAATTGCTATCACACTCCTGAATAAAACGGTACATACCGCACTCAAAGCCCTTATTATAGGATTACCACTCATACTATGGCTTACTATACCATTGATAACAGGCACAAAATTGCCGGCGGATTTCCTCGCTGAAAAAGCTGAATTGATTGATTTTCGTGAGGGTTTACATTCATTCCTCGCCGTTGAAAAAGGTCCAAAGGATGAGCCGGTTCTCACAATCAACCGTCTGTGGCAGGGAAGGAAAAATAAGGGGCATCAGATTATGTCCGCTCATATTCCCATGCTCCTGCATCAAAATCCCAAGGCAGTACTGTCAATTGGTGTTGGGGTGGGACAGACCACCAGCCGGTTTCTCTACTATGATATAAAACAGCTTGACTGCATAGATATCGAAAATGAACTATTTGACCTCTTAAAAGGACACTTCGACTCAGAGTGGATGGATGATTCCCGGGTGCGGTTGATCGTGGAAGACGGCCGTAATTTTATTGCTCATACCAGTAATCGATACGATATCATTTCAATAGAAATCGGCCAGATATTCAGGCCCAATCTTTCATCCTTTTATACAGAGGATTTCTATATTGCTGTTCGTAAGAAATTACGCGAAAATGGCCTCGTAAGCCAGTTTGTTCCGCTTAAATTCCTGGGTATGCATGAATTCTTATCTGTTATTCGTACTTTTCTGAACGTTTTTCCTGAAAGTATCCTCTGGTATAACAGAAACGAGCTGCTGCTTATCGGATCAAAGAGCATGCAGCCGAAACTGACCGGCAAACGCCTGGCATTATTACATTCTGATACTGCCGTTAGAAGCGATCTGCAGTTTTATTACTGGGGTGGGTATAAGAACTATGTTAACAAACCTGAGGTTTTTACCGCCGGATACCTCTCTAATTCTTCAGGATTAAAGAAACTGGTTGAGGATGCTCAGATCTACCGTGACAACAAACCATTGCTTGAATATCAATCCGCGAAGAATCAATCTACCGATGTGACTATTCTTAAGGAAAAAATAGCATTGATTAAAAGGTATGCAGCACCGGTACAGACTATACTTGAAAAAGATACAGGCGATACAGCACTATCGAGAATTGAAACAATCCGAACCCTGAACCTGGACAACATTATTGCCAGCGATAACTATGATACTTATTTAGTAAATAACAATGCAGCATTGATCCGGGAGGCGTACCGGTTAAATCCCTATAATATGCATGTCACCTTTAAAATGGGCCTTATCGCGGTAAAGAAGGGTGATGTATATAACGCAGAGAAATACTTCAGGGATGTATTAGCTATAGAACCTGATTTTATACCCGCCTATAAGAATTTAGGTATCATTCTCACTAACCGGAGAAGATTTGCCGAGGCGATTGATTTATTGACAGAAGCGCTCAGGCGGGAACCTGAGAATGCAAAAATACATAACTCGCTGGGTATAGCTTATGCGGAACAGGGAGAGATGGAAAAAGCAGTTAAATCCTTTTCAAAGGCTGTTACAATTAAACCGGATTATCATAATGCAAGGGATAATCTTGAGCGGGGGTTGCGGGAGTTAAGAAAAAAGTAATAAAAAACGGCGTATATTTGTTTAAATACACGCCGTATACTTCCTATACTGCAATAAAAACACTTATTTCGCCAGAGGCACTTTAACGGTTTTGTTAAAATCGCCAGCTTTCATCTTGCACAAGTAAACGCCAGTACTAATAGGTAATGAACTCATATTCACCACATGGTACCCGGCTTTCAATTTCCCTTCAGCAAGGGTGTGTATCAGTTTCCCCTGAAGGTTATACAGTTTGACACTCACCTGTTTCCGGCTTATACTTTTTGGTACCTCAAAATGTAATTGTGAGCCAAAGTAGTGCATATTATAGGATGACGGCAATTTGATAATTTCACTTTTAATTGGCGTCCCGCCATCAACGGTGAAATCATCAACACCCATATCACCGCACCAGGTCTGGCCCGTGGTACCGCGGAAAATAAACCGGACACGTTCTCCTTTGTACTGTGATAAATCCTGCTTTACCTCGAACCATTCTTTCCCATGATCATCCTTTAAATGGATAACCCCTTCCTTCAGGTCTCCATCAACCTCAATATCGACATAGAGGTTACCCATGGTGTTTGAATCACTCTGCATATTCGCCCAGAAAACCAGTGTCGGATTGTTAAGCACATTCAGTTTGAACTTGGGTGAAATCATTTTCGTTGTCTTTTCCGGACTGTTCGGGGTGGAGGCCTCAACATAGACATAGTTGCCGGTGCCGGAAGTGTGGTCCGCAGTGGGTCCGGTACTTCCATACTGACTGGAGGGTGTCGGGCCATTCAGAACGATCCAGTCAAAATCATCACCGTCCAGTTGTTCCCATTTCTCGGAAAGGCCCCGTGTTAGCGAAGGATCCATGTCATCGAAATCCTGTACATGAGGAAATTCAGCAATGATATACTCACCAATGATACTGAAATTTTCTTTACTCTCTGCAACCAGATTCTCCGTTCCAAGAGTAGTTACTTTCAGTTTGTAATCGGTCCCCACTTCAAAATCTGTTGTGATCTCGACCTCAAGCAGGCCTAAATTATCCATTGAAGCAGCAAGTTCTTTTGCTACAGAGCCACCTTGCATCAGTTCGACTTTAACCTTTTCATTGACATTACTGCCCCATTTAAACTCATAGGTTTTTCCCTGTTCGAGCTCTTCACCGCCACCGGGATAGGCAACGGTCAAATATGGTCCGCTTGCATAGGGCCTGAGCTGCAGAGTACCGACACCTTCCATGACCATTGCAGATGTCCAGCTCATACAATCCTGGCCGTCATTCTGCCACCAGATTTTCCAGGCGTCACCAATCAGGTTGTCAGGATCATTCATGGGCTCAGTATACGTGTCAAAATGTCCAGGCATAATACTACCGGACTTGCCGCAACCGGTAAAATTCAGTCCTTTACCAAGGAGAGCATAAGCGGCGACCATATTGGCATAATCATACCTTGAGTTCAGACAGGCATACATATTACCAAAGATTACTTTACAATCTGCACTATATTGAGTGCTAATACTAGCTGTTCCACTCATCTGGTGCATATTATAATTTGAATGGCAGAATACAAAGAAGTATTCATGTCCTTCCTCCATCTCATTTTTCCAAATAGTGGCATTACAACCACTGCCATTAACCAGGTGCTGCTCCTCGTTAGTATAATAAAATGCACCTGACATTTCATTATCGATACCGCTCCAGTGGTTATCCTGACCCATGATGCAATATGATGTGTCTTCGTCAACCAGTCCGCCGTGCATTCTTTCTGATACTCTTGCAAAATAATCATTTACGATTTTATCCTCGCTCATTCCCGTGGGACTTTCAAAGTAACTTGACATAATACGAGTCATCCATATCTCAGGACCTGAGCCGGAATATGAGCTGAATTCAGGACCGGAACCGGAAAATGCGTTCGCATCCATATCCATATAGTAAAGATCACATTGAGGATTCGGGTTATAACTACAAGTTCCGCAATCAACGATAGGCAAGTCCCCAATAAAAGTAACACCATCAATAGCGTCAGTGTCATAAGCAGCTTTGACGGCATCCCATACTTCCTTATATTTATTCCGATCGGCACCGAAGCTGGTTTCAACCCAGACAACATCAACCTGTTCAATAGTCTTCAACTCAGCAATATACTGATCTATTGATGGTTTGATTAACGGATAGAGATCTTTGTTTATTACCAGTCCGATTTTATCAGTTTTTGCATACAGTGCTGTTGAAACTAAAAGAATAATTCCAAACATAATTGTTAATTTCTTAAACATTATATTCACCCCCTCAACTATCGTCTATGTGTCTGAATAATTTTTTCGCATATTGTTGAGTACCCGATTAAAACCTGGTACATCATTATATTTTCGCCGGCTGCCTTTTTCATGGCAATGGCATCCTGCATATATTTGTTATACTTTTCAACCATCGGTACATATTTTGGATCATTCAGCAATTTAATTGCGTTCAGTACATCACCCTGGATATAAGTAAACTTTGTTTTTTCCGGATTAAGGATATCCTGAAACAGGCTAAAAACATTATTATCCCCTTTACCGGTTATCGCAAATGCGTTGACAATACCGATCATCACCCGAGAATCATACATATTGGCAAAGATCTCGCCGGCATTATGATACAGACCGATCAACTTCTGATTAAATTCAGCCATCTGTAACATTTTAATCTGATGCACTGCGGACTCAACCACGGTTGGATCTTTATGGCCAATAGCTTCAAGCAGTAAGTCTTTTTTCCACTGTGCAACCGCAGCTCCTGTTACTCTCGCGTCCTCAGAAAGCATTCGTAATGCTTTTCGTTTGAGAACAGTATTCTGGGTGCTGTGATACGCATTGAGTACCGCAGTAGCTTCAGCCTCTGCAGCCCATATGTTCTGCACCAGAAAAGCACCTGCAAAAAAGAGCATTACCGAAAATGCCGCTTTCCTGCAAAACTGTTTTGGGTTTATAGGTACCATTCCCATAGGTAGAACCTCCTCCTGATAAAGTAAGATTTTTTTAACAACGTATACGAGATTATTGGCTAATTAGTGCTTGTCCGAAAACGTCATTCCCGAATGTTTCTATCGGGAATCCATGCCTCTATTTGTCCAAAAACACTGGATTCCCGCCAGAAGCATGCGGGAATGACGCTAAAAAGGTAGTTTCCGGCCAGACACTAATTACTGCAAACAAGCTAGTGTTGTTTTTTGATGTGAGTTTAACTACCCTGAAGTAATTAAATATTGAAGTATTATATAGATGACTTCAGCCCCCCCTACGGACACATCTACCTCTATATACAATATAACACTTTTTTATTAAATTTGCCTTTTTTGAATGCCCTGGAAGGTAAAAGTGTATACAAAATGTGTACACTATAGTTAAGGAGGTAATTACTATACTACTTGTTATTTTTTATCAGCATCAAACACGGCAGGAAATTTAAAGTATAAATGGTGGTTATATATGAAAATTAGCAAAACAGCGGTATTTCAAGCCCATATCCAGAATGGAAAGGTATTATTACTCGGGCGATTAATTGCTTCTCGCTGTCATCTCGAATCCCGCAAAGCGGGATCGTCGAAATGACAACAAGATGAGTAATATTTAATTAGTTTCTGTTAACAATTGACAAATGACCGTCATTTCCGCAAATAATCGCCCGCCACCCAGGGTCCCAGTAACGTACCTTATAATTCCCGGGCCCGTTGGGATTTTCACCTGCCAGCAACGAAGTTTGCGTTGGTGTGGTATCGAGATATGATCACGGATGAGGACACAACACAGTTTTGAATCTATAACGAAACCCACACGGTTTCCCAACTAAAGGATTCACAAACGATTCTGAATAGCCACTCGATTACGGCATTCAGCATGTATGATTCTCGATGTTATCAATACCCTTTAAAATTCAGTACATCCCCATGTTTTTCAGGATCTTCTTTGACATCCTCTTCAAAATCTTTTTTTTCTTCCTGAATATCGTCTTCATCTACTTTGTCCTGTAATTTTTCAGGCTCTCCGGAAGGTTTAAATACGAGGTAGAGCGGTTCAAGTTCCTTAAGGTATTTCGCAAAATCTTCCGGGGTTTGTGTCAGCATAATATTTCCACCTGGTACCGCTTTACGCAAAAGGTAATATATTTTCCCGGCTTCAAGAGTAAATCTTGCGGTATTCATAATATTATCTTTTATGGTGCAGAAAAACCATCTCGTACCAGGTTCAACTTGTACAGTAAAATAAACTTCCCTTTTATTATCCTGTCCTACCAGGTTGTCGTCTATATAGTAATCATATCGCGCTTTAATAAAGTGGAATTTTGTATTGGTATGAATCACCAGAATAGCCTTATCTTCAACTCGTTCTATTTCCTTTGGAGGATCAGCTTTGGCCATATGTTCCGGCAATTTATCCTTCTTGGCATAGAGTGTTGACACAACCAGCAAAACGGCAAACAGGAGAATATGTTTTTGCATTTGATCCCCATCCTTTCTGAGAAGTATTAAGAGGGTGTTAATTGGAAAATGAATTTTAGAGAGAAGAATATACTATATGGACATTTTGACAATTGACAAAAAAATAAATAATGATCACATTATGCAACAACTTTTTATTGGTCACACTGTTCGTCAACAAAGTGTGATACTTTATTTTTATTGTGTAAAGAATTTAAGACGGGAAGGGATTTACTAAAAAGAATAACTACCTTACCGCAGGTAATTACACTAAAGTAAAATAAGCTACTAACTACTTCAATCTTCGCAGAAGGAAAATTACACCACTAGGGCAGCAGTCCCGATTTCGAAAAATCACCATAAATTCGAATAGTATTAACCGATAAAGAATGATCATACACACCGCCGGAAGGATTGACAAAGTGAATCTTTAGAAAAATATCGACACGGTGAAGCCGGTGCCAAACACACCCGCAGCGCCATAGAGGATATTTCTTCGCAGAACATTTTCTTCTGCGTTTCTCCAGGCTCTATCATAAGCAGTTTTATGCGACTCAAAATCATCAGTAGCAGCATCATACATTGCGCCTGTCTTGGTACACTCGTCAACGTAGTTCCCGGCCTCCCAATTGAAATAGACCCCCGCGGCTCCACAGAGGAGGGCAAAGCTCCCGAAAACAATTCGACGGATTCCCCGGAGACCGTTGTTAGTTAACTTCTCCCTGACTAATGAATCCCGGTACGTTCTGGTATACCGCAGGGTATATTCTTTTTCTGTAACCTGCACCGGCTCTATCCTGACATTCTCCGTGAGTCCCTGATAATTCTTCTGCCGCAAGTTCACTTTGTAAAGGCCCGCTTTCACCCGTTCATTCGTATAGGGTGTGGTACTGACTTTTTTATCGTTTATAAAAAGGTCAATGCCTTTCGGTTTGCTCTCTACCTTCAGAGAACCGTAAAGTGACTCCAGTTTTCCTTCAACAATCCTTTTTTCACCTGCAGCCAGGGTAAATTCTGTTTCATATAATGCATATCCCGGTGCCGTCACCTGGACATGAACTTCGCCTGCCGGCACGGCACACCGCTCAACTGATTCCCTGCCGGCCAGCGTATTATTGATGAAAATTTCCGCGCGTTCCGGTACCGCTGTCACCGAAACATACGCTGGATTTTTTATCGTGGGAGATGCTGTTTTTGCAATTCCTTTTTCTGCCTGTATAAGCAGTTTTTGTACAAGCGAAGCTGTTTTTAATGATATAACGCGTCTAATATCGCCGTGAAAATCCTCAGTCACCGTACCCACCACTTCACCTTTCGGCACATGAAGCATTCGTAACACGATGGTGTAGAAATCCTTGACTTTTGCTACAGAGCCATACACCAGCCTGTCCAGTTCCAGGATATGGCCCACGGTAATCATACATGATTTATTATAGTTGGCATCGTTATACTGAAACTGCTGTTTCCTGAGAATTTTTTTCATCTCTTTATGCTCCATGACAGCAAACATGCCGGTTTTAAAAAGTTCCGTGCGTATACGATCGGAAATAATGGATGCGACCTCCTCATCGGCAGAGAAGGTCGTGTATAAAGTATACACACCACAACGCACCGGATCGATCTGTGAAAACAGAATCGCCGTACACGTGATAATAAAAAGGATAGAATGGTGTACACGTATCATAAGATACCCCTCCCAAGGATTTTTTTATTAGTATCCATCGTGTAGGGATGTGATTTATTGTTCTATATTGAGTGATTCATTTTGACTTGTGATATTATAACCTCACCCCCGACCCCTCTCCTACCAGAGAGGGGAGAATTGTTGGGGATTAAATATAGCCCTATAAAAAGTTACCTGTTTGGTATAATGTAATATAAGTTACTATCATAATATAACCACCTTATGTCACCCCTCTCTGGTAGGAGAGGCTGCAGAGCGCAAGCTCAAGCTTTGCAGGGAGGTGAGGTTAT
>CBDVBE010000272.1:0-9427 GCA_965372145.1 uncultured bacterium
ACATTCTGTTGAGTCGCTCTTCAAGAGCCATCCGCATGCTGGAGGAGGTATTGTATTTACTGTGTGGTGACATTGTGTCCTGTCATCATTTCACGGAGGGGTTTACCCACATACGGCATTTTTGTAAGATTCTCATATTCCCGGTGAGTCAGTTTACCGGTTTGAATTCCCTCACGTACCGCCTGAATAATGAATTCCGGAGACAGGCTTCGACACCTCACCACATCTGCTATTGTCCTGAATGGTCTCGTTACCTTGTAGCCCCCGTGATCAACGTACTCTGATGGATCGATACGTGAGAAGTGAAGTGTCAGTGCAGAAGGAATCTTGCTATGCCTGCGAAAACCTCTCGGAACAGTCATGTGTATCCTTGCTGGGTTAACATCAGATAGGTCAAACATGGAAAATGCGGTCTCGTGCGAATAAACACCGAGCATTTCACCTTTTCTGTTGATAGACCAAACTCCCCAGAGCGCGTAGTGCTGATCATCCTGAAACGGATATTGGCTCAGGCGGTATACTCCACGCCATTCCCGTATCCAGTTGCCAGTTCGTACGTAGTAGGCGTGGTTGTTGTTTTGTATTCCAGCCTGTACGGCCTGCCGGGCTGTGAAGAAGCCCTTCTGGGAATCAGCAATTTTGAAAAGTGAATCAGGTTCTTTCATTCCACATTTCTCCTTGTGTAGTATAAAACCCATAATAACTATGTATAATATACTACACTAATTGCGCCAAAGCAAGGTTAAACACAATTTCCTTAATCTTTAAGGTAAACATGACAGCCTTGCGAGACAGAAATAGCAGTACAAAGTACTTAGATCCTATGTATTTCATACTACCGCAATTTTCCATCTATTTCACCGTCTCCGTGTATGGGACAATTATCTGTTTTCTTCATTAATCGTCACTTACTATAGTGAATCCATATAGAATAACGGCACAATGCAGTTATACTAATCCAACGGGCGCATAATTAAAATTGTATCTCCTTTCCTGAAATAATGTGATATATTAATTATAGTAAAGCATCATTGCGGAGAAAGAAGGATATTTTATCTTGTTCTGGGGGGCTTATGAATAAAATACTGCTTTTCTTACTGTCTCTTATTGTTATTACCAGTCACCAAACGGTATTCGGTGAAGATGATGTTCCGCCAAGTACAAACCCGCCGAATGGTTTAAATCCGCAGAATATTCCAATGTTAGTGAGTATCGGTTTTGATGACAATACCTGTCCCACCGGCATCAAATGGGCGTGTGATTTGTTGCGGGATAAGGTAAACAACTCCCAAAACGGCAATCCTCTTACATTCGATGATACACCGGTACGGGTTACCTTTTTTAATATTGCGCAGTGGCCTAATGGAGAGTGGAATATTGCATCGGAGGAAGGGCATGAAATAGGGAATCATACCCTTACGCATCATGAAGGAGGTCTGTCTTGGACGCAGGATATTCAGTTGTGTAATGATACGATGCAGAAATACTGTCCGAATGCCACAATATATGGATTCAGAACTCCGCGACTGGAGTATGACGCAGGCACCTGGAGCGCCATTAGAAGTTTCGGATTTACCTATGACTGCTCGATTGAGCATAGTAACTGGGGCAACCCTGTGTGGCCCTATACCCTGAATAATAGTTTACACAGCAGTGCAAATCTCGGTGGTAAACCAGCACCCTCCAACATGGGTGGTACGTGGGAATTTGCTGTCCATGATTTAAGTGGTACAACAGGATTTGACTACAATTTTTATGATGCCGGTAATGCCAATGGATACGGCAGCGCGTTGAAGCAGGATCTTGATTCGAGGTATTCGGGTAACAGGAGTCCCCTGATAATCAATGCACATACTGAGTACTACTCGGAAGAGTGGCCCGATGAAAATCCCGATATTCACTGGAATTCAACCATCGAACAGAGAAGAGATGTTTTGGTAGGTGTCATTGATTACATCCTTACAAAACAGGATGTGCGTATCGTACCTATGATTGATATTATCAGATGGATGCGGGATCCGGTTGAGCTGGGCGCAACGTACATTTCTGATAAAACCCAGAATGCAGGTGCTGCGATAACGGCACAGATTACCAGGATTACATCCTCAACTATTGAATTACTACTGCCGGAATCCGGATCCTATTCTCTCGTGTTATATGGAGTGAATGGCAGGAAAATTGAAACGATTTTTTCCGGTCATTTTGCGCAAGGGAGCACTTCAGTAAACTATACAAAGGAGGCTCTTCACAAGGGTCTCTATGTGCTGAAATTGCTGAGTGCCGGTAAGAGTATCGGTGCGGTTAAAAAAATAGCGATTCTAACCGATTAGCATCCGGTATGCTTTGACACATTCAAAGAAATGTCCCGTCGCACTCTAGCGACTATCATGCGCAGGTCAATGGAAAAGTATAGTGCAAATCCGCCTGCAGATAAAATAATTTCCCAGTGGTTCTATCTTTGTGCCTCTCTTTGTGGCAAATTTTTTCTTTTACTCCATAAAATAAAAATGAGTATACAGGGTTCGATTATTGGTATGAGGGTAATTTGGTATGAGGGTAATATAGAAAGGGAATAGGTAAAAAACAAGCCGCTATACACGATGGCGGCTTGTTCATATATTAGTCAATAAATAGAGAGTTTACTATTGTATAAGTATATTTATTGTCCTGGTAAATTCCTTTGTTTTCATATGACACAGGTATAATCCCGCAGGTAGAGTTTTGTCATCATGCAATGAGATAGAATGATATCCGGCAGCTTTCTGTCCCTTAACAAGGGTGCGAATCAGTTTTCCCTGTATTGAATAGAGTTTAATACTCACCTTTCTTTCACTATTTTCGGGAATATGATATGTGAGTCTGGAACCGTCGTAATGAAATCCATAGTTGAGAGCAATATTCACAGTCGATGTAATTCCTGTCGGATTGCCCAGTATTTTGAAATCATCAACACACATGTCACCACACCAACTCTCACCGGTAATACCGCGAAATTTGAAACGTACACGCTCCCCGACATAATCCGTCAGGTCCTGCTTTACCTCAAACCACTCAGCACCATGATCATCGGTCAGATGGATAACCTCATTTTTCCAGGTACCGTCAACTTCAATATCCACATAGATATCACCCATGGTATTTGAATCACTTTTCATATGCGCCCAGAATACCATTTCCGGATCTTTCAGTGATTGCAGATTAAACTTGGGTGTAATCATATCCGCTTTTTTACTGGGATTATTCGGACTGGATGCCTCTATGTATGTATAGTTCCCTGTTCCGGATGTGTGGTCACCGGTAGGCCCGGTACTTTCATATTGCTGGGACGGTGTAGCGCCGGCAAGGACTATCCAGTCAAAGTCATCACCATCAAGCTGTTCCCATTTCTCGGAAAGCGGTCTTGTCAGACCGGTATCCATATCATCAAAGTCCTGCACATAGGGATAGTCGGTGATGATAAATTCTTCTGTAATACTGAAATTTTCTTCACTTTCATTAAGAATGGTATCATTTTCAATGCTGGCTATTTTCACTTTGTAATCATTACCTATCTCAAAATCTTTGGTAATATCCACGGAAAATTCACCATCATTTTCAGTAGATGCCGATAATATTTTTGTAACAGTACCACTTTTAAGCAGGTCAATCTTAACGGTCCCTTCAACATTGCTGAACCATTTTATCGTATAGGAATTACCCTGCTCCCATTCTTCACCGCCGCCTGGTACTGATACAGTCAAAGTGAGGGCGCCGCCGCCAAAGTACCAGGGAGGACCGGAATCATCGCCAGAAATACCGTAACCTGAATAGTTAATCTCGTCCATAGCCTCTTCCATTGACTGTTTCATCTCCATTTTCTGGGCGATGGCTTTTTCCATAAATCGGGCAAATACTTTTTCCGATTTGCCAACCGATAAAGAAATATCTCCACCGGCGTAAAAATAAACACCGGCGTCAATCATGTATCCCTGAAAGGGTTCGTTGTGAACGTAGCAGGAATTAAAAACAAATGATTTTCCTTCCATATCACTTGCCACACTATTTATCGTAGAGGTAGAAAAACGTGATCCGTCTCCGAGTACTAACATAGTACTGGTACCGTGACCGATTCTTCCCCACATTTTCAGTTTGGGGCAGTCCAGATAATTCTTGATAGCTGTCAATGATTCTTGGGAGCCCAACAATATAACGGAATTTATTCCAGCCCCGGTAGCGGTATTATAAGCGTTTTCCGCACCCTGAATCGCGGACTGGAACTCGGTTATAGCTGAAAAAACAGCTTCTACATCCTCGTCCGGACAGGTACCGCACACTTCGTTTTCTTCCCTGTCATCAACCTCCAGATAATCTTTAATTACATCCACAACTTTTGCCTGCTCAATATCCACCTTATAACAAACAGCGAGATATATATCAGACCTGAAAAGATACACAACGAAATAATCGGAAACACCACCCAGCTTAGTATATACGTTGACATCAGCTTTGTAATAAGGATTCTCGCTCAATTCGAAATCAAGGGCACCCTCTACCAGTTGTTGAATAGCTGTATTTGACATTCGTGGTGCTTCATTCCGGTAAGAAACGTTATACGTGATATCTGCTCCAAAAAGAGCAACTACCGCGGCTAATACGAAGATACATGTTTTAAAATAATATGACATGATACTTCCCCTCCCTCTCTTAGGTGGAGTAAATTGTATGTACTATAAAAAGTTTATTTGCCTGAAAGTAACTATTAAACGAAAACTTGATTTAACAGGATTTCTCCCTTAATTTCCTGTCCATTAATAAGTTAATCAGTTCTTATGTTGCCTAGAGAAGTTAATACATGAAAACACTTTACTAACAATGACGATGGTATGAAATTTATCCACAGCTCTCCCATATATCATATAATATATTCCAAAATTTTGCAAAATCTTTATTTAATTGTTTAAATTAGCAAATAAAATTTGGCTAATATTTTAATAAATCGCTAATAAAATGGTGATGTGTTATTATAGGTGTGGATTATTTAGATTTTCTGATCATAAAATGCAGATAATTCATTCCGATAGAGGTAATTGCAAAAATCTTGAAAATTGCTTAGAAGTGTCATTGCGAGGAGTGAAGCGACGAAGCAATCTCCTACATATCAACGAGTTAGAGATTGCTTTGCTACGCTCGCAATGACAATATCGCCTTAAATTATGACTTTTGCAATTACCTCGATATATAAAAGCTTCGCAGTAATGCGGTGCTTTTTTAAAGTGTTTGTATATTCATAATGATATTGATTTGAATAGTTAGTATATTTTAACAATAATCTTCATATCTACTAACAGTTTTCTACACGACCAATACCTTGTGGGGAGGGTAAAATGTTTTTAACAATTTTTAAAAGAACACTATTCTTCACTTTCATTTTGCTATATGGATGGGGTCTCTGTTTTGCAGAAGTAATTCAGCAGAACTTCGATACTGAAGCGGATTTCAATACATTTTGGGATGTGTCCACCTGGGGTATTTCAGATGTCCTGCAATATTCTGCTGACAATGTGTCGATTGATGAAAATGATGGTGTGTTAATCCTGAAATTGAGTGCATCACCGCCAGGTACCACACCTGTATGCGGAGAAGTCACATCAAAGAGGAATGACTTCCTTTACGGTTCATATCGTGCATCGATTAAAGTATGCAATATCTCCGGGAGTGTAATAGGCTGGTTTGTTTATAAGGACGGTATCCCGGGTGATGGTAATCTCCACGAAATTGATGTTGAGTACCTTACTGAGAATCTTAGCCAGATTCATTTTACATTACACCATGATGAGTATACTACAGAACATCAAGTAAAACCAGTATCATTTGATCCAGCAGCTGATTTTCATGAATACCGGTTTGACTGGTATGTTGATAAGGTGGAATATTTTATCGATTCGGAACATGTCGCGACTCTTACCACCAAAGTGCCGGATGCAGCCTGTACTATTATGCTGAATCACTGGAGTAAAAACCTGGCAAATTGGGGAGGCCCGGCTCCAACTGAAGATACATACATGTATATCGATTACATGCACTATTATTCTGATCCTACTGCAGTGACTATGCAGGAGGCTAATAAATCTGTAGTTGCTTTTAGACCGTTGATGGTTACCCAGAAGAATAATCTGGTTGAGATTACATTTGAAAATGTTTTTCCTGGAGAAATTATCCTGGATGTCTTTAGCATGAATGGAAAAAGAGTAAGAAATATTGTGAGTGACTATTTATCAGCAGGCACACGGATTTTTCAGTGGGATGCAGCACAGGAAGCGAATGGTGTATATTATTTGGATATTAATTCAAGAGGAGTAAGTCAGAAGGCTGTTTTTAGGTTAGTGAGATAAAAAATACCAGCTCAATTTAGGTACTACTGTATGAAAAAACAAAATTGTTTTATAAAAACCATATGCCTTCTGAACATTCTGATAAGTGTAGTATCCGGTAATATTATTATCCAGGGATTTACACCCAGGGAAATTGATAGAGCAACGATTCAATTTGAATACAAACGGCTCTATAAAATCTTAGCACCGGCCGGGCCAATTGACACCTCCCGGTTAACAATAATTTTTTACAGTAAAGCTGTTGAGTCAAATGAACGTTATTCTCTCCCTGAATGGGGGGGCGGGGGTGCAATTGGTACAGAGAAGATTGTGGTAAATATCGACAAGAATCCCTTTCTTGATCACTCGCCCTATCAGGTGACAGTGCATGAGCTGGCACACATAGTTATAAATCGAATCAGTATGGGCATTGCGGTACCTCGCTGGTTCCATGAGGGAGTGGCGATGCTTTTATCCGGTGAGGCGACTGAGAGGGAGCAGATTGTGCTGTCAAAAGCGCTTTTTGCAGGTAGTGTCATGCCTTTGTATTCAATCGATTCGGTAAACAGCTTCGGCCGGTTTCGAGCAGAGCTTGCCTATTGTCAAAGCAGACAAACGGTTCTTTTTTTAATAGATACGTATGGTATTGAAATTCTGGCTGAGGTGTTGGAAGCCGCTATAGAAAAGGGAACCTTCTGGGGTGGTTTCCATGATGTATTACAGGTAACACCCAGGGAACTGGATTTATTTGCAAGAAAATTTATTTATCAAAACCATGGGAAGTATCTCTGGTTGGTTGATGAGTATCTTGTTTGGGTTGTTATCCTTTTTCTTTTCCTGTTGGCTTACATAATAACCATATTCAGAATTCGTGCCAAGAAAAAGAGAATGGAAGAGGAGGAAGTCCACGATCAAATTAGTCAAGCAGAGAAGGAGAATGCTTCTGGATTCCCGCCTTCGCGGGAATGACTGATTAGACTGATAGTTTGCCGGGAGGGGAGAAGATAAATTTTATTATTCTTTTTTAGCTTGCTCCTTCGCAACAAACTCAGCAATAGTATCTACTGATTTTATAATAAACCTGCCGAGATTCTGGTCGTCGATATGCACGCCATACTTACGCTGCAGCGCCATTACTATCTCCAGAGCATCCACAGAATCGATCTGCAAAACATTGTCTTCTTCAAACAGGGAAGCACTGTCTTCGATTTCTTCCGGTTTAACATCAGGAATTTTAAGCGATTCTATGATAAGCTCTTTAATTTCCTGTTTTAATTCAGGTGTTGGTGTAACTTCCATGGACAACCTTTTCAATGCATTTATAATTAAGCAGTGTTATTTCACAGCAAGTAGCAACTCGTTAAAAAGTTTTTCCTCAACATCGGCGCGTGCCAGAATCATATTCTGAAGTTCCTTAAATTTTTCAGGAGCGAATTCGTGGTGCTTACCCATTTTTGCAGCAAAGAGCGATAGTTCGCGCCAGTTATCACCGTTTTCCATCATTTGTTTGGACATATCCGCAAGTGTATTATCGTTAAGAACTTTTGATGCTTCTTGCAGAAATGAAGCATACATAAACCGGAAACCGGCACCTCCGGTTCCCTTTTCCTCAAGATTGGCACTTATATCCATTATTTGATGAGAAAGGTGGTCTTCATCACGGGCTATCTTAGGCCAATCTACAACCTTCCGTGCGAACATGCGAATCCCTTTAACCCCGATAAAAGGAACAGGGAGTTTAACCATATTACGTGCAGCTTCTTTAATCCCTTTAAGAATTGGCTGCTTGAGATCAACCTCTTTGAGGACATCCGTCGCATAAAATAACAATCCGCGAGGAGCCAAATCACCCTTGGCACTTCGTGCCTTCTGCATTGATTCAATACTTAGATCGGCTAACTGCGGGTAATAGCAATCACTTACCGTATATGCACTATTTTCTTTTCCGACCACCGTAACATAGTGACCGTTAAAATGCACTTTCATATATTTCGGGATATAATCCATGTAGAACATATCCACCTGAACTGGGACCGGTATTTTCTGCGCAATAAGCGTATCCAAAGCCAGTGTCGCTTTATCAATATTATTGTTTTTTGACTCTTTAAATGAGACACCAAGCCGTTTTTTGATTTTTTTCCGAATGCTTCCCGGTTTGCTCCTGTGCACAAATAAGGGGAAGGGCAGTTTTGGACTTTGCAGATAGGCAAAAAAGATACCTGCTGAAATGCCGAATACCATTGGTTCGGTTATCTGCATTCCGGCATGATTTAGGATACCGGTTACTGTTCCCGTTTCACAATGAGCCGCCATCTTATGTTTATAACCTGATGTATTCATACTTCCTCACCTTATGCTATGGTGACAACAAAGGGGTTTTTGGTTTTCTTTTGTTCCAGCAGCTCCGGATCAATAAAACCGGTTTTTGACTGGATACTTATCTGGAAAAGATTTGCCACCGGTATACCGAAAAGGTCAGCATATTTCTTTGCTGTATCCAATTTCATAGTACCGAAAGATTTCGGTGTCATATGTTTTTTTACCTGTGCAGTACTGATACCAATACGGGTAGCTGCATCAGCAGGAGTCATTTGCCTGAGTATTATATAAAAAGTAATTGGGCTTATTTCATTATTAACAAGCTGCTTCAAGCTTGTTTCATGAAAATGTCCCAGATTTTTCAATAGATCACCAACGTACGTTTTAGTAACATAAGAACCGGTCTGCAGCGGCCCGTATGAACCATCTTCCTGTTCTACAAAAAGCATGATTTGATGTTGATCAAATTCAACCTGGGCATCTTTTGCTTTCATGTGTGCCTCCTGGAAAATTATGACCAATTAAAATAATATATTGTGCACTATGGTGCCTTACAAACGCTCGTAATTTTTAAATGCCGTCATTGTCCGAGAATAGTCCCATTGAGAGCCTGTTTTCACGGTTTCCGGCAATAACCAGTATAGAAGTAATGTTGTTTAAATCTGTCATTACTTTAGAGTTATTATTAAGGGAATCATGCAAGGTAAAAGAGTGGTATATTGATTTATTAACCAGAATATCCCATGCCATTGCAGCAG
>CBDVBE010000273.1:0-9406 GCA_965372145.1 uncultured bacterium
CTGCGCAAATCCGCAGGGACCTGGAAGAACAACTTCAAAAATTCGAAGCAGAGGGAAAAGTTGTCGAAGCACACCGGCTTAAGCAGCGGACAATGTATGATATTGAAATGCTTAATGAAGTGGGATATGTTAACGGTATTGAAAACTATTCACGTATCTTTGACGGCCGTTCCCCGGGTAGCCGTCCCTACTCCCTTATCGATTTCTTCAAAAAGCCTTTCCTTACGATAATAGACGAATCACATGCCTCCATCCCCCAAATAGGCGGTATGTATAATGGCGATACCGCACGAAAAACGACTCTGGTGGAACATGGATTCAGGATACCCAGTGCACTTGACAACCGTCCTCTGAAATTTGATGAATTTGAAGATCTGGACGATTCTGTCCTATATTCTTCTGCCACGCCGGGCGACTATGAGCTTAAAAAATGTGATGGAATAATTGTGGAGCAGATAATCCGGCCGACCGGTCTAATAGATCCACCCATGGAAGTTAAGCCTGCGGTTAATCAGGTGGATGATCTTATTGAGGAACTACGGACTGTTGTTGAGAAAAAAGAACGTGTATTAGTTACCACATTAACTAAAAAGATGTCTGAAGATCTTACGAAATATCTTGAATCACTCGATTTCAAGGTCCGGTATCTCCATTCGGAGATTGAAACACTGGAACGTCCCGAAATCCTCAGAGAACTTCGAGAAGGGGTATTCGATATTTTAATCGGCATTAACCTCCTCAGAGAGGGTCTGGACCTTCCCGAGGTGTCCCTCGTCGCAATCCTTGATGCTGACAGAGAAGGTTTCCTGCGATCAACCCGGTCACTCATCCAGATAGCGGGAAGAGCCGCACGTAATATTAATGGTAAAATAATCCTTTATGCTGATACCCTCACTAATTCAATTAAAAAATCACTCGAAGAATCATCACGCAGAAGAAATAAGCAAATCGCCTATAACAAGAAACATGGTATTATACCTACAACGGTAATTCGCAAAATTGCAGAACCAATTATGCGGTATGAAAAACAGGTCACCGCTGAATCCCTTACAATTGCAGAACCGGAATCGCCATACCTGAAAGGTATACAAGAAATTACTACAAGTGTCGGCAGTATTAATGCTATAATTAAACAAATGGTAAAGGAGATGAATATCGCTGCTAAAAACCTTGAATTTGAAAAAGCAGCACGTCTCAGGGATAGAATCGCCGAACTTCGGAGACGATCAGAATGAATTTAGCACTTGCACGGAAAAATTTAAAAGCAGAAAATACCAGTGAAATTATTGCCGCGCTTACTATCCTTAACAAAAAAGGCGCCCTGAGTGACCTACAGGAGATCATGGCCCTTACAAAACACAATAAGGCGATTATTCAGAAAACCGCCTCGAATGTGGTTTGTAACATTATTCGCGAAAAACTGGTGTCAAATTTTAATGACCTCGCACCGAATCTTCGTAAAAAACTAGGCTCACTGATGGGATCTCTTAATCCGGCAATTGTTTTGGAACTTAGTAAAGATATATACAGTGAAGACAATGAACGAAGATTACGGGCAGTGCAAACACTGGGTCTGCTAAAAAGAAATCCTCAAATTCGGCCCCTTCTGGCAAAGCTTATTACCGATCGGGACGAAAAAATCCGAGCTACAGCAGTTAACCTATTGGGTAAAATTGTCGGCCCCAATGATCAGGAAATCATTCTATCCCTTCTCAATGATAAGGATAAGCGTGTAAGAGCAAACACTGTCGAATCACTTGAAAGCCTCGGGAATAAAAGAATGGTTCCAATTCTCATGCGATTCAAAAAGGACCCTAGTAATAGAATTCGCGGAAATGTGTTAAAAGCTCTCTACAATCTTGATAAAATCGATATTAAATCCGATCTGCTGGAGATGATTGAAACTTACGATAATTTCATGATTGCGTCAGCTTTATGGGTAATAACGCAGACAAAAATAAACTCACCTTCCATAGAAGATGCTGCAGGTCATTGTATGACATCTGATAATGAAATGGTGCTTGATAATGCTCAGAAAACACTGTCAGCACTACAAACACCCCGTTCTAAGGGATACCTTCTCTACCTCGCTGATCTCCATAAATGATTGAAAATACGATAGATTTGCAAAAAACATGCCATTTATGTCGCATTTTTGACTTTTTTACGTTTTTTTTATAAACCCCATTAAAGGATAGGTAATATAATACCGATAATAATAATAAGAAGGAAAAAGCTCCTCCACCAGGGATGGAGTAAAAACGGGGGACATACCCAGGGACGGGCGTGGCTTCCAGGGACGGAAGGTTTCCCCTTATACAAGGACCCGTTAAAAAGGAAAGGAGGACGGGTATGAACATCCAAGCAATAAATGCAGTATACGGTAATACTTACGGTGCTAAGAAATCCGAAAATAAATCCGTCCCTGCTGACAAAGTTATTAAAACAGAAAAAGTGGAGATATCCAACCAATCTTCACATTTACAAACAATCAAAGCTGTACTTGATGAGATGGATGACGTCAGACTTGATATGGTGAAAAAGATAAAAGCACGTATAAAAAATAATGACTATCCTATTGAAAACAATCTTAATGAAGTGCTGAAAGAAATGATCCAAAGTAATATCCTGAAGCCATTTTAAATCTCGATCTTAAATTAAAACTGTTAATAAAAAAAGATCTGAAGAAAATAATTCCTCAGATCTTTTTTTATTTCATCTTTGAGTGTACTTTAAAAGTCTGTCTACAGAACTCTGGACATACACCGTTTTGTAATTGCCGGTTTATGACGTGTTATTTTGATTTGTGACAAGTTTCTAAAGGTTTTTTGCAAATTTTCTACCGTATCGCATATATATAATATGTACCTACGCGCGCGCGCGAGACCGGCAACGGTGTTGGATAGCTGATATTGTGTTTTTCGACTAAAAATGGCACTATGTCCAGAGGTCTGGCAGTAGGGGCACAAAATTTTGTGCCCCTACTGCTTTTAAAGTAAATCCATTTTTGAAAAAAACTGCTATGTATTGCCCTCTCGTAGTAACTCATTCAAAATTATAGAGTTGCCCAGTTAAAATATCGGATGATTCCAACAAAACTTTAATTCTTTTTTGCATGCGGTAGAATCAGCCGTATACCAGAACTTTTTTACCTCCTCATGTAAAAATGTTTTACATGTAAGTCATTGTAAAATAGCAAGTTAGTTTCTTGGCATATCAATTGCGTAAATATATGATGTAAAATGGATTAAAAAGTATGAAAACATCACCAATAGACAACAGCCATAACATAAACAACCACCAAACGCCTCGACAGACCTGGAAGGTTGCCCGGGAATTTGAGTCTATTTTTACCTCAATAATGATGAAATCTATGCGAAAAACAGTTATGGATGATGGTTTGATGGAAAAAAGTTTGGGCGAAAAGATTTATACCGATATGCTTGATCTTGAATATGCGAAAATAATCTCAAATAATGCATCATTCGGACTTGCGGAACAGATTGTCAAACAAATTGATCAAATGAGCAGCGAACCGGGCATGATGAAAACACTGCAGGATATCGGCAATCAACCCTGGATGATAGATCATCGGCTGGTTCCGGGGCAGCAGACGCTTCATACTACCACATCTCTTACTCGACGGGTTGCTCACTGGAATACCTTTATCGATGAAGCAAGTACATCCTACAACATCGACAGAAGCCTTATTTCCGCAGTTATTGCTCAGGAATCTGCCGGTAATCCCTATGCAGTATCTCGGGCCGGTGCCAAAGGGCTCATGCAGCTAATCGATTCGACCGCACAGGATTTAGGGGTAAAACATGTATTTAATCCCCGTGAAAACATTATGGCCGGTACGAAATACCTTGAACAGCTTTTGAAAGAATTTAAAGGTAATGAAACACTGGCACTCGCATCCTATAATGCCGGACCTGGAGCAGTGAAAAAATATGGCGGTATCCCACCATACAGGGAAACACAAAACTATGTTGCACGTGTTCTTATTATGCGGGATGAATTTAAGCGTCTTGAGGAAATACCACAAACCAGGCAGACCGAGAATGGAGAATAGAAATGGATAAATTTTTTGAAGAATTGAAGATAGTACTTTCTGATGAGTTAAAGATTCACTCAGATTGTGTTCAAACCGCAACTGATATGAATACAGCAATCAAAAAAAAGGAAGTTGAAAAGGTTCAAAGGTTAACAGACCAATTCGATACGTTAATCGGACAGATTGAAACCATTGAAATTAGACGCCTTGAGTTGTGTGACAGCATTACTAAAGCCCTGAGGCCTGAACATCGTCATATGAATCTGCAGAATATAATTACCCTGGTTCCGGAAAAAGAACAGGAATCCTTTACCGAAATACGTTCCTCTTTAAAAAAGAAAATTACTGAACTGGCAAGAATAAATACATCAAATCAGCTACTTCTGAACGAATCATTAGTAGCAATTGGCATGAATTTTAAATTAATAGCACAGTCACACCATGTGGATACAGGATACAAACAGACCGGTGCCATTCAGAAACAGCCGGTTCATAGACATATTATTAACCATGTAGCTTAAGAAGGGACTTATGAGCCTCTTTTCAGTACTAGGAATTGGTGTTCGAGGCCTAGCAGCTTCGCAACTCGGTATGGATATTACCGGACAGAATATTGCCAATGCCGATGTAGAGGGATATTCGCGGAAAAGACTCAATATATCGGCTGACTACCGCTATGATGAGATGTTTGGTCAGATGGGTTTCGGCGTTAAGGTCGTCAATATAGAACGAATACGTGATAAATTTATCGACCAGCAGATCAGGGTACAGAATGAGGAAGTTGGTTATTTCGAAGAGATCGACCACACCCTCGAGTCAATCGAGAATATTTTTATGGAACCCACCGACACCGGTATCATGAATTTCATTGATCAGTTCTTCGACAGCTGGGAAAACCTGGCGAATAACCCCGCAGACCTTGCTGCACGGACCATGGTGAAAACAAATGGAGAAATTTTAACGAATGTCTTCCATAATGTAAGCTCTGAACTGCGTGATCTGCGCCAGACGCGAAACGATGAAATTGCCAACAAGGTCGAAGAGGTCAATGTGAAGCTCCACGAGGTATTTAACTTGAATAAAGAGATCTCCCTTGTAGAGATCAGTGGACAGAATGCGAATGATAGCCGTGACCGCCGTGACCTTCTGCTGAAAAAACTATCAAAGATAATTGAGATAAATGTTATCGAAAACGATTTGGGCCAGGTGACCGTAAGCACCGCAGGAAATATCCTCGTCTCCCCGGTTGATGTCCAGGAACTCGAGATTACGACAACGACATTTACCCGTCCCGACGGCACCAACTATAGTGCCATCGGTGTCAGATTCAGTAATTCAAAGCGTCCCTATAATCCTCCCGGTGGTGAGATGAAAGGGCTTTTTGACTCACGCGACACCTTTATCCCCGAATATGAGACCTGGCTCGACACCCTCGCTATGGGATTGATGCAACGTGTCAATACCCAGCACCTTCTTGGCTACAATCTCATGGGGTATAACGGATTTAATTTCTTTGACCCAACTACTACCGGTGCATCAGATATCAAATTATCTGCGTCAATAACTTCAGATGTAAAAAACATAGCGGCTGCCCTGGCACAAGCTACAGTGGCTGCATCAACAAATAGCGTTGCAGCCGGCGCACTCGATTTCGGCACTATTTATCAATTGACTAAAAATGGGAATCCTTCTTTGGGTCCAGCCGATCCTAATAATGCAAAAAATATTGCCCACGGTACTGTAATAGTAACAATCGGCAACACAACCCTCATCGAAAATACTGACTATAATGTCAATTATATAACCGGTACAATTCAGATGCTCCATGCCGGCTATGACGGTAACGCGATCGATGTAGATTTTGATTATAACACCGGTCAATGGGCAGGCCCCGGTGATAACGGTAATGCTATCGAAATAGGTCAATTGCGCCACGCCTTGGTTATGGTATCTGACGCACTTGGCAACCCAACCGCAACGTTTGATCAATACTACAGTACCTTTATCGGCAGACTCGGATTTGCGAGAAATGAAGCGGCATCAAATCTTGAAACCAGAGAATTTCTAATAGAACAGTATGAGACGCATCAGGATGCAATAGCAGGAGTATCACTGGATGAGGAGATGGCTGAGTTAATAAAATATCAGCATACCTATCAAGCCTCGGCACGGATTATTAAAACGGCCGATCAAATGCTTGATGTCCTTATGAATCTTTAATGAATTAACTATCTATTTATGGAGATGTACACATGAGAATCACTTACAGAACCATTAACCGCCACATGCAATATGTAATTGTCAAACGGTTTAATGATCTTGCGAAATTACAGGAACAACTCTCTACCGGTAAAAGGCTGCTTCGCCCGTCAGACGAGCCAACAGACGTTGCAAATGCTCTGAAATACAGAACAAAACTTACCCAGCTGAAGCAGTTGAAGAAAAATATGCAGGACGGCCTTGGTTTTATGCAGATTACAGACTCTGCGATGATGAGTATGGACACGTTACTGCAGCGTTTGCGGGAACTGGCCATTCAGGCATCATCCGACACAATGTCTGCCAAGGAACGCCTCTTTATAGCCAGCGAAGTGGAACAGCTCCTGCGGCAGTATATCGCTTTGACTGATACCATGTTTAAGGGTGACTATGTTTTTGCCGGTACAGAGACAAAGATTATGCCGTTTCCGGTGGAAGAATCAAACGCGTCATCACCCCTAGACTATACAAACTACGCAATGGCTGCGTATGATGCTTCAGCCGTTATCCCGGGTAATCCCGTTCAGATCTTTGAAGCATTTGATCCTTTGAATCCTCCTCCGGTACCAGAACCTATTACCAATATAATACCCGGTTCGTTCAAGCTCGTGGCGTACGGGAACACCTATGTGGAGGGTGTCGATTACACAATGTACTATGCAGCCGGTAAAATAACAATACTCCCGGGTCCTAACGCCGCACTATTGTCGGTAGATGTAAATGGCGGTACGAATCTGTTAACGGGTAATCCTTACTACAGCCCTAATGAATTCCATATTACCTTCGAATATGTTGGTAAAGGAGAAAATATCCACGGTGAACAGGTAGATAATAATGGCCGCATCCTGCGTGAAATAGAAAGCGGTATTGTTACACCGATTAATATTACAGCCGATGAGCTTCTGGTCGATCCGACAACAAATAATAATATCCTGGAAACAATTATCGCATTCGGCCAGAGTTTGATTCAGAATAATCAACCGAACATTGTTAATTCAATTACCAACATAGATATAGGATTTAAAACACTCCTTGCGGCACAGGCGAAAAACGGCGCGCGTATTAACCGGTTTGATACGACGCTGGACAGGAATGAAGTGCAGACCATTGAGACAACACGCCTGCACTCTGAATTGGAGGACGCGGAGCTGGCTGAAACCGCAATAAAATTTTCTATTGCCGAAACCGTGTATAATGCAGCGCTTGCATCGGCAGCAAAAATCATTCAGCCGTCACTGGTCAATTTTCTCTAATGCATAGGAATATTTTTCCTATTAGTACAGGAAACTTAAACAAAAACTTAAAGGAAACCTTTAAAATAACAGGAAATAAAGCGTATTTACAATTGGCACGCTATTCGCTTATTTAGTTAACAGCATGGAAGCAAGGCATGGTCATGAGGACCAAAGAGGCAGTCGGCAATCGGCTGCAGGGATGCAAACATAACAGAAAGGGAGGATACTATGCCTCGCATTAACCACAATGTGCCAGCATTAGTAACTGGCCAGGCGTTACGAACTGCCGGACGTAGACTGGCAAAGTCGTTGGAGAAACTCTCCACCGGATTACGCATTAACCGTGCTGCAGACGATGCTGCGGGTTTGAGCATCTCCGAGCAGTTGCGTACCCAATGTCGTGGACTTGCCATGGGTAACCGTAATATCCAGGACGGGATGTCTCTGTTAAATATCGCAGAAGGTGCCCTTATCGAGATCGAGGACATGCTGCAGAGACTCCGCGAACTGTCAATCCAGGCGGCGAATGATACGCTCACCTCAAAAGAACGCCATTATGTCAATGTAGAATTCTCCGAACTGAAAGTGGAAATAGACCGTATAGCAAACGGCACGCAATATAATAGCCAGAAGCTGTTGAACGGTGACACAAACAGTCCCTGGTCAACAGGGGGAATTCTTCATGTCGGTCCCAATGATGATCTGGCGACAGACGAAATCATAATTACCATTGGCTCTATTACAACCGGTGGTCTTTCAATAGATGGTACAAACTGTATACCATTGTCACAGACCGGTGCTGTTGCTGCAATAAGTGCACTGGATGGGGCACTTGATTCTGTCAATAGACTGCGTGCAGATCTTGGTGCAAAAACGAACCGGCTTGAGCACGCGCTTAATAACCAGGAAAATCAGGAACAGAATATGCAGGCTGCCGAATCAATAATTCGCGATACTGACTTTGCCTCAGAGACGACCAATTTCACCCGTAATCAAATACTGCAGCAGTCATCCACAGCAATGCTTGCTCAGGCAAATATGATTCCACAGAGTGTTCTGAGTCTACTTCAATAATTAGTAAAAATTGGGTTCCTTCTCTCTTATGACTATAATTGAGAAGGAACTTTTTTTTTACCAAATAGCGGCACGCTTTTCAGATAAAGTCACTTTTTCAGGTAAATTAAGCTAGCACTTCACAAAGTGCAAGCTTTTATTTTGAAAAAGTTTTTCTGTTATTTTTAAACCTTTCTTTTCTTGCTTTTTCTAACCCATTTTTCCTCCTTTTAAGTATTTCTTTATCTTCACCTGAATGTTTTTGGTTTGGTGTTACAAAATTGATTTCACCATGATATCTTTCATTGTTGTAAAAATTAAAAAACCATGTAAAATATGTAATCGCATCAATATCATCAGTAAAGTATTCCGGGTAAGCATGATATCCTTTAACGATAGAAAATAATGATTCAATAAATGGATTGTCATCAGGCGTGCGAGGCCTTGCGAATTGTTGATTGATACCAATATCTTCTAACAATTTCTTAAAAGCTTTTGCCTTCATTTGTACACCACGGTCATTTATCAAATCAGGTAATTTAATTACTACATCTGTTAAGCATTCATTCTCCAAACCTTCCTGTATCAATTCCATTGCCTCTTTGTGCGTTATATGGCAGCTTATACGCCAGGCAATGACTTTTCTGGAGTATTCATCAAGAAGAGCAAAGAGATAAACAAAAACACCTTATAATAACATTGTTATCCCTGAAAGCCGGTACGAAAGCCCCTGGATAACATTGTGTAAAAGCAGAATGGTCATTTCCATGCCCCTCTGCTTAACACACTGTTAGCCCTGAAA
>CBDVBE010000274.1:0-9276 GCA_965372145.1 uncultured bacterium
TTCATTTAATTTATTATTTGCTTGTTTTCGATTATGCTAATGAAAAACTCATTGGACATATTGTGGACATCACTACCAGTGGTATAAAATTGATGAGTAGAATTCCGATTGAGAAGGATACTATATATCATTTTAAAATGATTTTGCCTGAGGGTATAGAGGAAGCCAGTAAGGAAATTACATTTAAGGCCAGGAGTATCTGGTGTAAAGAGAAAATGTATTCGGATTTTTACGGCAGTGGATTTATTTTTGAAGCTATTGCAGAGGATGATATAGCAGTTATACAGCGTTTAATTAGTCAATTTGGTTATGTCGAGTAATAATTGTAACACTAGGAAAAACAACTTACTTTTTAAATTCCATTTCATATTTTTTCTTAATATACTCAAATAATCCCTGCTCCTCTTTTTTTGTGATATTCCCGGTGAAATAGATTATTTCGTTAATAGTACCTTCCCATCCTTCAGAAGAAGAGGTGTTGGCGCCAATTACAAAATCATCATGAACAGTTTTATGTATGATCATGGTGTCTAATCGGCCATTAAGGCTTACGATCATTTTAGAATCTCGTAGAGGCTGACTTTTAAAACCGAACAAATATTTCGTATTGTTAGTTACAGTTAATTTTTGACTATATATTGCAGAATCAGGTAATCGTTCGAAAACACCAACACTACTATTTGTGACGCCTATATTAAAAGATCTGATACTGCTACTTGATGATATAAGAGGGTAGCTTTTATTATTTTCAATCGATCCTGATTGTGCAATTATATAAATGGAAAAATAATTGTTTGTCCAAGTGCCCAAATTGTTTAGTAAATAAGTGTTGACATTACCAAAAAACTGAATGCTTTTTGGTGGACTGTTTTTATTATAGTTCGGCCCGGCACCGCCTTTTATCACATCAGTACCACCCGGCGCTTTGTTTTTCCATGTTTCAACCGTATCACCGTCTCCGCACTCCTGGCCGGTGTTATCAAGCACCGTCGGACTGTCGTCCGCATCAAACCACATCAGAAGACTATCTATTTCATCTGGTGTATAGTACTTTGGATAGAGCACATTCAGAATTTTCTGTGCCGTATGATTGTCACTATCCACCACCTCAACCAGTATCTGCTCGTCATCTTTATTTAACTCGGGCCCAATAGTAAGGTTAAATTGCAGGCTGTCGTTTAAGCTGTCGAGAGTGAACGTCGAGATACCGTCTGCCGAGGTTATCGTAACCGTATGGGTTTCAGTTAAAGGATTATCATTGTCCGTTACAGTAAAGGTTACCTGCGCTGTAACTGAATCTCTCAGGTCAATGGTATCGCCATTCCATATTGAGTCCGGTTTGACGATGTAGTCCAGTTTTACTGTGTCACTGTTAGGCGGCAACACAGTAAAGGTATGAATAAAAAGGTCTTTTGTGTTTGCGGAATCTGTAACCATGCATTTCAGAATATGCGTCCCCGTATCGTTTAAATCCGGAGCCCATGAAAACGTATCTGTGGTTGCACTATCGAGGATTACCGTATCAAGATTTGCTATTGCCGCTGTGTAATGGAATGGAGGTGTGCCGATTATAACATTAAGCTTGAGAGATAACGAATCCTCACCGGCAATCATCCAGGTGGGCAGTTGATTCTTAAGATCCGGGGAAAACTTAACTGAATCTACGGGTACCGTATCAATTACTTCATAATACCAGGTATGCACCGGAGTATATTGAAAGCCATCGTAGACCTGGAATGTAATACTGTCATTTCCAATATGGGAGGAATCGGGAGTGAATGAGATGACTTTTCCCGAAACCTGCCATGATCCCTGCGTGATAAAAGCAATGTGTGTGAAATCCATTTCCGCATCACTAGTATAGATAGTATCCTGATAAGTAGTACCGATTGGTAACACAGGGTTTCTTAAAGAGTCCCGTTTTACCCTGGGAAGTGTGTTATAAATAACTGAAATAGTCGTGTCAGTTTGATTGCTGTGAATATCCTTCGCCGTTATCTCTACAGCGGTGTTTTCCGGTGGATGTTGAGGTGTAATATGGGCTGAATAGGTGATACCATCCGCCTGGGCTAACGCCGCACTACCGTTAATTTGCAATGAGTCTATTTTGGAATGAATGTCAAATGCTATGGTTCTGATTTCAACAGAAGAAGTGTCAACATACACCGGAGAACCGGAATAAAGTTGATTATCAGCATATATTTTCCATATAACGGGTCCTGTTGGGTCTGCAATGTCAGGGTCATGGTAAATTTTGACTTTCTTCTTGTTTAAAATTGTTCCGGATAAAGCCCTGGCAAAAATGAAAGCCGTGTTTGAGCCTTCATTAAGAGATAAAGTCCAGAACCAGGTGGTATCGACACTGGTAATAGTATGTTTTACATCATACACTGAATCATTTACCTCAATTTCGAGTGTGATAGTACTACCGGTTGTATTTATGACTCTGCCTGAGATTGTATAGGTAGGATTTGCCGTTATCGTTGTATCAGAAACCTGGTTTACATAGATTTCAACATTTCCGGTCTGCTCAATGGTAGAATCATATCGTATCCAGAATGTTTTCCCGGACGAATTATTGAAATAATCATTATCGGTTGCCGTTACTAAAACTTTTTTTGCTGTATCCTTATATTGGTGTATATTAAAAAAGAATTTGGAGTATACTTTATTTTTTTCATAGAACTGGTCGAACACCTCACCATTAATTGCAGCAGAGTCTACTCCGATAGCAACAGTATCCTGATCGTAAATCTGTGCCTTAAACACAAAGATTGAGTCACCGGTTATAATAGTATCGTTGACAATTGAATCGGAGTTTACACAGAGTATTACCGGTGAAATAGTGTCAAAAATAGAAAAACTGAAATATGAAACCGGAGATTGAAATTGTCCATCCCTGTCAGTAATGTAGATTGTACCCACTGTATCAGGTATAGGATCAATAATATTGGTATCAAGTACATTTTGTGATGATTTAATGAGATAAGAATTGCCGAAATTCCAATAGTAGAGTACACCAGGGTCTTCGACGGGTTCCATGTGAAGTTGTAAAGATCCTTTGGTATAGCTCGAATAGCCGCTCACTGGAGCCTGGCTGAGGGGCGAGTATGCATATACTTTGAATTTTTCCGAATAGGGCAATGTATCCTTGCGAAAGGTTGTAACGATGATATCTTTGTACCCGGTATCGTAAAATGAGATATAGAATGTGTATTCATCATCGAGTGAGCCATTGTTGTGAATTGTCGTATCTCCGTCAGACCATAACCGGTTGTCGTCTGCCTGCAGGGTAAATGAATCGATATTATCATCAACAACCGGTGCTACTGATAAGGTTTCCGCGCTGAAAACAGGTACATTTTCACCATTGATAAACGATTTTGATTCGATTACTATTTTAGCGTTGGAAAGATCCGTAAAGGGATTATGTTCATCAATACAGACGAGGGATACAGGAAGTAATAAAAATGATATTGTTAATAATAACTTTTTCATAATTTACCCATGGATTATTTATTCAGTTTTATCCCGTATTTATAAGCAGGGTATAATGCAACACTATTTCGTTCATTTTCATTCAGCGTTCGGTTATACAGGGTTCTTTCGGCTATATTCCCATCACTATTTAAAACTTTCTTTGAATCACTTGCATCAAGCCAATAGAGAAGATTATTAATCTTATCAGGTGAAGTAACTGTCGGATGAATGATAGTGAGTGAAATAGAAAACGGTTTGCCCGTATTGTCAACAACAACTACAATGAGAGTATCGTTGGACGCCCCAGGTTTTGGGATAACTGCAATGGTGAAACAGGTGGAATCAGGATCGAATGATTGAGAAAGGTTGCCGATTTTTTTTGTTACATGATAATGTTCGGTAATTGGATGATCCTGGTCATGTATTGTGTACGCGAGAACTATAGTATCCGTTACACCGGAAAGGTCGAGGGTGTTTGTGCTGTAGTTAATCTGTACTGCTGTATCAAGACTGACGACGGATAATGAACAGTTATACTGGTTTTCCGGGACTATGGTAATAACCGGCAGGAGTGTATCACTCGTATTCTGTGTGTCAGTAACCGTTATTACCAATTGCTGGGTACCTAGGTCCTGATTTGTCGGCGACCACTGGATGATACTGTCAGAATTCTGGGAGAGGAGGAAGGTATCAACATCCTGAATATAAACAGTATAGCTAAACGGCTTCTTGCCGGTGGTATCTACGACCGACAAAGTACATACCAGGTGCTCACTCCCTGCGATAAGGCAGCCGGGGAAATCGCTGACAGTTGTTTTGAATCTTACCGGATAAAATATTTCAGTGCTGTCAATAACTTCAAAATTCCACTGCAGTATCGTATCCTGATACCCATCGTTCAGTTTCAGTGCTATAGTTATAGGGCCTAGAGAAACGCTGTCAGTCTGCCAGGTGAGAATGTTTGACAGGCTGTTAAGCGCCAGTCCCGGAATGGAGGTACTGACAGGGCTTATAGAGACCGTATCATTATCAAAATCATACGGCTTCAGAGTGTCACTATACGTAACCCCTTTGACAATATAAAAGGGGTACTGTAATCCTCCCGTTAAAAAGGGAAGAGTATTATGATACACGATAACTAGAGTGTCAGCTCGGTTGTCGGCACTATCTGTCGATATAATCGGTATATTGTTTTTTCCATGCAACAGAGCAATCACACTGCTCCAGGCTAATTGTAGCGTATCTGATGCAGAACTGTCTGCTATGGTAACCGTTTTAACATAGGATTCGCCGTCATAGGTTGTCACGGATATTTTCGGAGTTATAACAGGGGTGATAAAAGATACCGGATCCATTCCTTCAACAGAAACGAATGCAAATATTGGTTTTGTTGTATCGGCGAAGTGGGAATCGTGATAAACGAAAAAATATTCTGTCGATTGAAGAACATTATCAGTATCGGTTGCAGTAATTGAAATCTGATTAAGGGTATCCTGTTCAAGAGTTATTTTCCAGTGCCATTCACCATTGCCGGTATTGAATGTTTTAATGCAAGAGTCAGGTTGACCATTCAGATATAGTGTCAGGTTGATTGGCTGCTGCTCGATGTTAATCACTTCTCCAAAGATAGAATATAGAGTCGTTGAGGTAAAAATAGTATTGGCATTAACCGAATGTATCAGGATAATTGTTTTTGGCGTAGGGTCGATGTTTTTGTCATAATAGATATAGAAGGTATCGCTGATGGTGTTGGGAGGAGTTTCAGCGTCCTCTGCATAAATAGCCACGGTCAGAGGAGCCTGTGCGGTGTACTGTTTCATGTCTTCAAGCATAGCGGTGTAAATGTTATTTCTCGGATCAATATAATCGAAAATCTTATTATCGATGGTTGCTTTTTTTACGTTATCACTGATTCTATCAGTAATATGAAACTTCAGTGTAAAGTAGTTTGTATCACCCGTTAATACGGTATCTGTGCCTATCATATGTTTATTTATACAGGTAATCCGCGGCTCCAGTGTATCCCGGAGCACAAAGGTAAACCGTGATTTTGGCGAAAGGTGCGATTCAGATTCGTCAGAAACCCAGAGCCAGCCCGTGGAGTCATTGGCTGCCTGTGTTACGAGACATTTCAGGCTTGGTGTGTATGACCAGTATACAGAACCCTTCCCCAAATCCCAATGATATTTCACCTGGTCGTCAACCGGGGCAGTAGTCAGGATAATTGAATCGTCAAAGGTTCCAATTATTGGTTCCTGGTAGAGGGGGGAGAAAACTCTGCAGTTGATATCCTCGGAATAACTGGTGCCATCCCCACGGAAGAGAAAGAGAGATATTCCAGTTTTTCCGGTATCCTTGAATGATACAATAAATGAATAGGTATCATACAGCCCATTCATTTTGCAGATGGTCGTGTCAGTCCATAAGCGGTTTTTTTCAGCGATTATTGTAAATGAATCAATATGATCCTTCAGTGTCAGTGAAATGTTGAGTGTTTCGGCGCTGAAAAGTTTAACAGAGTCTTTATTGCTGAATGAGCAGTTGTCAACCAGGATTTTTACATTGGACATATCCTTAAATGGATTATACTCATTCACACATGATAACATGATGCATATGAATAGGAAGCTGTATACAATTTTTCTTGTCATTATCCTTTTTATCACAGCCCTAAAAGGTGAACGTTAAAGCAAATCCTAACGATCCTAAAAGACCGACTCCCATACCAACGCACATCAATAGAAGGTCATTGTTTTTCTTATCACATGTCCGTTCATAATACCCGGGATCTTTTTGTAAAATCTCTTTGTCAGGATTTGGTGAATTTATCTCCTTCCAATCCTCGTAAGAATTGCTGAATTGTGTTGCATAGTAAATTCCGACACCAAAACCGCCGACAGTTGCGGCAAGCCCGGTATACCTGAGTATATTACGTCTCGTGGCCAGCGGGTCCTTAAGGAGATTTATCGGTACTCCATCTTTTGTGGCATCTTTAGTTGAAAGTATGTACTGATAGGAGGTACTGGTGACCGTATGTTCCTTCCCTTCGATAACCAGACTACTTTTTCCGTTCTCCTTTAATATCACCGGATCAAGCTTAATGAATTTGGTGTCTGAGATAATGCCGTAAACTGTGTATGATACAGTACAGTGTGTCAGAATCGAACCAAAGGCATCATCGTGAATGTATACCCCGTTCCAGTCGTAGGGATTAGGCATAAGCATACTGGAAGGGTTGTATTTTTTATCATTCTCGGAAGTGAATATAATAGGCTGGTTTTTTGTTCCCTGAGCGATTAGTTTTCCTGAAACATGCAGACCGGTAAAATTCTTAAACAGTATCACTACGCCAGGTTCAATAGTTACCACTTTATTTGCCGGGACCTCAATATCTGCTATAACATAGTATGGTCTTGCCTGAGCTTTAAGAATTTTGGGCAGTGGTCCGCCTAACGTATCAAAAGCGCCGGAAATAGTATTTTTTTCCTGCCCTAAAATGTTAAGGGGAATAATGAGAATGCATATAATTGCTATTTTCAGTAAAGATCGATGTGCGTGAAGATTCATTTTTATCCTTTACTCTCTCTGTATTTTGTTCCAATCCTTTGCATTTCTGAGATTGCCTTTTTATAATAAAAATGCTGCTGATCATTTTTCATTTCTGCTTTCAGTTGGTGCCAGGTGCCGAGAGTGTTTTTATAATTTCCCTCAGAAGGATCAGCATCGAATCGTTCTGTTGAACAGAGAGCCCGATAATAGCACACCTCCTGTTTTAGGGTATTTCTATCCAGATATTCAGATGGTGTTCTCAAGGAAAGTGTTAAATATTCTTCTGTTTCATTAAGGTTTTTTATTTCAAAGGCTGATTTAGCTTTTTCAAGGAAATATTCACCGTCTTCGATAGGATGTGTGGATAAAAAAGTTTTAAGTTCATTCTGTTTTTTTAACCCGACCAGGGCATGTAATCTATATAAGAGAGTATTTTTAATTGTTTTTGCATTATCAGGGAGGAGTTCAGTATAAATTCTTAAAATGTCAGAAAAATTTTTTAATCTGTTTGCCTTAGCCATTACTTCCAGGAGGTCGTTCGTTCCGTAAGTCTCCAGTAATGAATCAATGAATGTTTTTTCTACTATTTCTTCAGCATTTTTATCTGTTTTTTCAATTTTATCATCAATTTGAGACGTGGGCCGAGTGACTGTTTTGAAGGCAATTTCAATTTTCTTTTCCCCTATTTCGACTTTATTGGCTTCATCAATCTGATTCCGGTACTCTGCCAGAGCATCCTTGTCCAGGCTTTCTTTGTTTTTATCAGAAGATGCTGATTGTGTTGATATTCTTATTTGTACAAACTTTACCACTCGTCCTATTATAGGTATCGAGATGCTAATGCCCAGTATAATACAAGCTGCTATAGCGCTATTACGAAAGATATGACTCCGTGGTGTTATAACTATTTTCTCGTAGGAACGAGAATTAACAAGATTCTTGATTACCTGTCGTGGGGATTCTTTGGTCATACTATGATGAATTTTCTCGAGTTTTTTAAGAAGGGCTTCAACAGTGGGGAGCCGTTTTTCAGGATTATGGTGCATACATTTATGAATAATATGTTTAAATTCACCCGGTATTTTAATATCAAATTCGGTGAGTGGTTTGTAGTAATTTTTTGATTTTTCTGCCATTAATTTTGAAAGGTTATTCTCGGGGAATGCCCTAAATCCCGTCATTATCTCATAGAAAGTAGCTGTGAGAGCATAAATATCTGTACGTACATCAAGGTCTTCGCCTTTCAGCTGTTCAGGTGGCAGATAATGTATCGTTCCTACGACAGTTCCATCCATGGTGTGGAATGATGCGTCAGTTGGCCGGGCAATACCAAAATCCATGAGTTTGACTATCCCGTCTTTACAGAGCATAATATTACTGGGTTTTAAATCGCGATGAATTATGCCCTGGTATTTGTTCCCATAGATGATATATTCCTGGCTGTGAGCATATTGCAGGGCCTCGCAAATCATTATACCAATTGCAGTACATACTGCAACCGGCAATGCTCCCCGATCCCTTATGATTTCTTTTAACGTGACACCTTCAATTTTTTCCATCTCCAGGTAGGAGAGGCCATTCCATTTACCGACACCATGAATTTCAACAATATATGGATGGTGAAGTTTTGCAGTGATTTTTATCTCAGTATCAAAACGCTCTTTTTCTGTGTCTGTACAGGTAGGATGAATTAATTTTACTGCTCGATATACTTCAAGGTCGGAATTCCAGATCTCATAAACATTTGCCATACCTCCTTTTCCAAGAATAGAGGTGATTGTGCCGGATCCGAGTGGAATATCTGTTTTATTGCCGACATCTGTAGTCAGATCAGGAAAGTAAAATGGCATGTCGTCCTGATTATAATCTGAATTATTCTCAGTAAATGTATCCATAATTGAACAAAGTAATACTAACTTAAGACTAACAATTCAATTGAGATCTTATTTCGGACAGATCATATATAATATGACAATATGGGTCTATATTATAAGAGAAGCACTAAAATATATTTATTTCATATTGAAAGTGCCCAAACGTTATAAATTACAATATATACAAATAATTTTACAAAAATATTTATCCGGGTTTATTGAAATATTTTTAATGATACTATAAAATGCTACTTAGATATTAAGCTGTTATTTGTGTTATTATAAATACAAATAGATAAAATTTTTCTATATATCCTTGCACATCTTCTACTACACATCTATCTTTGTACTAGTGCCAAAGTATTAATAATTA
>CBDVBE010000275.1:0-9264 GCA_965372145.1 uncultured bacterium
GCAAAGAAAAAGAGCCGGGCGGGTGTGAAGAATACATGCCTAAAAAGGACCAGCGCACAACAGACACATTAATCAATGTTATAAGTTTTTAAATGTGGGATTTTAGGAGAACACTGCTCAATGTGTCAAACGTTGTCAATTGTTAGGAAAGCGTGTTTAATTTGTATTTATAATTCAAGAATAATTATTTAATATGAAATAACTTTTATTAATTCTTCTGTTCTTAGTTTGTTCACACCAACCTGTAATTAAGAAATGGATTTTTAAAAGACCGCACGAGAGATGAATCATATTGCTTTTTAATGATAGCGGGCTGTGAGGAGAATTGAATATGATGCTAAAAGTTTAGAATATAAACCTGACCATTTAATAAAGGAAAAAGAATGTTACTCAGCAAAAAGAGGTACAAACTGGTTACCAGGGTTATCGAAACCTGGACGACAGAGCAGGTTATAACTCAAGGGGAGTCAAAAAAACTCAAGGATTCAATTGGGCTATCAAAATTTGACTGGAAAAGGTTGGCGAAATACTCTTTCTGGATTGCTGGCATCAGTCTGGCAATCTCTTTTTTCGCAATCATTCTTGATGATGCAATCATGGCACTGATTCGACAGATTTTCCGAATGCCGGACATGGCCAAGTCGATTCTCATGGCCGTCTGCTCTGCTGGTCTCTACTTCTGGGGATTTAAAAGGAGAAGAGCAAAGCCGGAAAAGGCTTTCTCAAATGAATTCCTTCTATTCATCGGCGCTATCATCTCAGGTGCAGCCATCATATTCTTTGGAAAGGCCGTTGATACCGGAAGTGGACATTATTCAATTCTTATTCTTATGGCAAGCATCGTGTACCTGGGAATAGGAGGATTTTTCCCATCAGCACCAATGTGGGTACTTGGGCTCATGTCGCTTGGTTCCTGGTTCGGAACAGAAACAGGCTATATATCCGGTTGGGGCGCCTATTTCCTCGGCATGAACTTCCCACTGCGATTTGTGCTGTTTGGCGCATTGATTATCTCTCTATCGCTCCATATTGGCCGAACCAGGTTCTCAAAACTCGCGAAATCAACCTATGTGATAGGTCTTCTGCACCTTTTCCTTGCGTTATGGATAATGTCCATTTGGGGAAATTACGGAGATATGGACACCTGGCATGCGGCATCTGTTTTCGAACGGTTCGTCTGGTCTTTTCTTTTCGGCGCTGCTGCAATCGGGGCTATCATCTGGGGCCTTAAGAATGACGATGGCGTCGCAAGAGGGTTTGGAATCACTTTTCTGTTTATCAATCTGTATACCAAGTATTTCGAGTATTTCTGGAAGGTTTCACACAAAGCGATTTTCTTCGCCATTCTGGGGGTGAGTTTCTGGGTCGTCGGCAGATATTCTGAAAAGGCATTCAATGCGCTCAAAGGAAAGCTACTTGAAGTCCCGGGTGAAGAATAGAGGGAAAAAAATGTAGAAATAATAAAACAAAAAAGTTAAATCAGGAGAAGAAAAATGCCCAGTTTACGAAGCCGTTTATTCGTGTTAGCACTGAAGCACCGTCATTTATTGCGCTTTAAATTGAAAAGAACTAGGAGCTTTCGTACTCGCTCTTAGGGATAATACACCTGAATAGTTACAATAATTAATTATTTGTTTTTCCTGAAAATGCTAAATGAATCAGACTGCAGTGAATTACACATTAACGTCTCTTTTATATTATTTTTTCCCGAACTTCAGAATCTTATCATTCATCTCAATAAACCGATTGGACATACCGGTAATCATACTCCCCACCCAGGGACTCAGTTTCTGAAGTTCCTTTTCCACGGATTCTTTATCCATAATCCTGATTGTGGTAGGTTCAAGCGCGGTAACAGTGGCGGAACGCGGCTGTTTGGTAAAAATGGCGAGTTCGCCGAAAATTTCATCCATTCCCAGTTCTGCCAGAACTTTTTTCTTCCCATCAGCGGCTTTAGAAACCTCTACATTACCGGTAAGAATTTTAAAAGAGTAGTGGCCCTCGTCTCCCTCTTTGACTATTATTTCATCCTTCTGATAGGTTCGGGTTTCGAATGCCTGTCCCGAGTTATAGAAATCATCCAGGTCTTCAAGTACTTCTTTAAGGCTCCGGTACCGTAATCTATGGTCTTTCTCCAGCATATGCTCACAGATCATTGAAAGCCTCAGGGGAATATCGGTATTCACTTTATGAGCAGGTTTTGGACTGAAACTTCGAATCTCAACCATAATTTCCTGTGTTTCATCAACATGGGCAAAAGGATGTACACCGGTTAATATCTGATACAGGATTATCCCGGCTGAAAAGATATCTGATGATGGTGTCAGCATATCACGTGAACTGCTTGTCTGTTCGGGGGACATATAATGCGGCGTGCCAAGGATCATATGTTCAGCCTCTTTATCCAGATTGGCCATTTTAATATCATCCATATGCCGGCTAAAATAATCGAAGTAGGGCTTTTTATCATACAATCGCGCATTTCCCCAGTCCATGATCATCACCTCGCCATATTTACCGATAAGAATGTTGTCCGGCTTTATATCAAGGTGAATAACCCCTTTATCATGTACATAGGAAAGTGTTTCACATATCTTCATGTATATTTCAAGAAATTTGCTCAAAGAAACCCCGGAATCATCCTTCCCCTTTGAACGATACTTAAGCAGGCTGGTCAGTCGCATGCCTTCGATAAGTTTCATACTGTAGCAGAGTTTTTTCTCTTTCTCAAAGAAGGTGTCATAAATCGGTACAATACCGGGATGGTCAAGATAGCTGATCAGTTTTGCTTCAGTGATAAATGCTTTAAGAAGATGGGGATTATTCCGTTTGCTCCTTTTTAATTCTTTTACCGCCACCACCCGGTTAAGGATCTTATCAAAAAAACTGGAAACGACCGCAAGGCCGCCTTCACCTACACCGGTGAGGAAATGATAGCGATCTTTTCGCTTGTAGGTCTTTCGCAGCCTATCAATTAGCTTTTTCTTTTCTGCTGATGAATACATCTCTTACTCCAGAATCGTGTGACGAATTACCGGACTATTTATTAATTAATCTTCCAACTAAAATTGAATCAATGTATTATATAAAGCAACCTATTTTCTTACAGGACTATAAATCATATACTATAACCTAAATTGAGCGATTCATATTGACTTGTGATTTTATAACCTCACCCCCCTGCAGAGCGCAAGCTCAAGCTTTGCAGGAGGGTGAGGTTATAAAAAATAAATTCCATACTGATAATCGCTCAATTTAGGTATAATTTAAACGATGAAACATTGTTTTTTACACTATTCCGCCTCTAACCGGGCTTTAGCTACCCTTGAGTGGGGCTGTACGCATACGTAAATAAATTCCATGTAGTCACGAATAGTAATATAGATAGTACTTCTTAATATTGCACTACCCTGACATTCTGTATTTTAAAACATACACAATAGCATGTCAACTATCAGTCGAATTATTTTCTGACACTGTTCATGGTAATTAATAAAAAAAATATAACAATTCTCTGTATACTTGGTTTGAGCGCCGTTGTATCCGCGTTAACCATAGATACGACACTCACGGGAAACGGTTCTCCCGGCCCCTATCCACTGGGGTGGCATTTCGTAGACACATCATCACTTGTTGTTTCATATATCGACACTACGAAAGGTTCGATACCGCCTTTCATTTATATTGAAAAAGCAAACGGCCTTCTCTTTTCCGAGCCTGTTGACAGCGGTGTGGTACTCTCCGTTCACTATACTACAGATTTTCTCGGACTGAAGAAGACCTACTCTTTATACGAAAGACGTTTCATTGATTTAAAGGACTCTGCTATACAGGCACAACCATTCTCCGGTCCCGGCACATCGCCTTTTTCGAATGAATCCATCACTATCTCAGGGTATAAAAGTGTCGGCGTCTCCTTTGGCAGCCAGGGCCAGTTGAATATGGAGCAGGCGCTGGAGGTCCGCATTTTCGGCAAGATAAACGAGAATACCGAACTCTCTGCGAACCTCTCGGATCAGGGCACTACACTGGAGGGTGACACGCGGGAAATCGGCGAGATTGACCGCATGTATGTGGCGCTGGAAAATCCCCGGTATGCCATTGTGGTTGGTGACCAGTATGTCTCGTTACCCTACGGCGGCCTTATTGAAGGGCATAAAAAAATCAAAGGCCTTTCTGCAGCCTATACCGGGACACGGTTCAGGACAAAGGTCTCCGGGGCCATCTCCGGCGGTAAATATGCCGTACAGACCATTATGGGACAGCTTGGTTTTCAGGGGCCTTATTACCTGACGGGAAATGGCGAAGCCGATCTGATAACGCCGATCAGCAGAACGGTAAAAGTCATTGTTGACGGAAAGGAACTTCGTGAAGGCGAGCATAAGGATTATGTTGTTGATTATGAGATCGGTACTATTAATTTCATGCCGACCTTCCCTATCAACGACAACAGCATCATTCAGGTTTCTTACGAATATAAGGCATTTGACTATCAGCGAACCTTCCTGGGAACAGACATGGGGGTCTCGACACCGGACTCATCATTGCTACTGCAGGGTGCCCTGTGGTATGAAACGGATAACAAGGAGCACCCGATAGATCTGGAACTCACCCATGAAATAATTGACAGCCTGAAGCAGAGCGGTGATACAACACCGCTTATCCTCAACGGCCGCGAGATCCACCCGAACGATGTTGCCTCGCATGATGCTATTTACCGCCTGTATAAGCTTGACTCAACGAATACCGGTACTGCTGTAAAGTACTATTATGTGTATAATCCGTATAACAGCGATACTCCCGAAGATAATAAGGGATTCTATCATGTCTGGTTCAATCAGGTCCCGCAGGGAAGCGGTGATTATATTTTGTTCACCGATTTAACGAATACATCAGCGATCGATTCAGTTCAATTGTCCCTGCTGAAATCGACCACCAACAAATCAGATCCCCGCGGTACAGCATATTACTATCGTGGTCCGGGCATGGGTAACTATACCGCACTCTCTCCGGCATCAGCACCGCGAAGGACCATAAAAGGGGAATTCAGTGCACGGTATACTCCGCGTGACTGGTTATCATTATTCGTTGACGTTGCCGGTGAAGAGGAGGACAGGAATCTCTTTTCGGACAAGGATGACAAGGATAATACCGCAGCAGCGGCAAAATCATTTTTCACGCTCGGAAAGGAGCAGTATGATGAACGGTCTGTCTGGCTGAAGGGCAGCTATGCTTTTTCCAGCAAACGCTTCTCGCGGGAGATTATCTCATCATATGAACGGAGAAACACCTGGGACCGGCAGGGGCACTCTGTGCTGGGTAACGAGATCAATGTCTGGCACGCGAACTCAGGCGCAACGATCCGGAAAGATATCTCGGCACTGCTTTCCTACGGCCAGTATTTCAGCAATGATTCCCTTCTGACACACCGGTTTGGCTATGGTGCCCGTATTGCGCCGTGGAAGCATGTTGACCTTCTTTACAGCGGTATGTTTATAAAGCATTTTGATTCGCCGGATACGGATGAAGTGACCCGTGACAGTGTCAGCGCCCTTTTTGACTTCACTCGTTTCAATTACGGCATCCGTATCGATGATGAATGGCGTAAAGGAATATATACGGAAAACAGCGGTAAAATAGGCGGTGGTTTTGATTTTCATTTCAAGCCGGTTTCTCTTACTGAGTCGATCTATTTTGCGCAGGAGCGAAAGGGCGGACGAAGTATCTTCCTGCCGCAGGACCCTGCATCGACCGATACGGGTTCAACCTTTCTCTGGTCGCAGGCGATCCGCCACTCCCCCCGGGCAGGGTGGACCTTTTCCGGCACGAGTTCATATCATCTGCAGAAAAGGTCACCACGAAAAACAATTGAGGAAAAAAAGTCGGTTCTCCTGATAACAGCCGCCAACGATGTCGCATCCGTCAAAACCGGTATCAGCACGCACCTGGGATACCGCCTGAGTTCGGAAAGAGCTTCGGCGTATGTGCAGATACCTGTGTATGTCGGTGAGGGTCTGGGAACGCACAAATATGATCCGGTACTGAATGAATATATCGAGGTACAGCACGGTCACGGTGATTATAATATGAAAGAGCGGGAGGTTTTCAACAGTGCAGGCAGAGAAAATGTCCGCAAATCAACTATCGACGGCAACTGGTTCTTCAAACCGCAGGGCAGAAAAATAAAAGGGATACTTGCCGATTTAAGCTGGCGCGGCACATTCATTATCGATGAGCATATCAGACTTGATTCCGCACTGGTTGCACAGGATAACTTCCCTAAAACCACCTGGATTCCCGGATACTCTTCCCTGGCAAAGGAACACGACTCACTTATTACCTATTCCGACATCTTCTATCGTCAGGATATAGACTGGCGTCCTGCGGCGGTGAAGGGATTACACGGTAATATCTTCGCACGGCCGTTTCTCCGGAAGGTCCGGAATTATAGTGAACAGGGAATAGAGTGGGGTACACGGTTTGATAAAAAATGGACAAAGTGGCACGTGGCAGCAGAGGGCAAAATGCACACGCTCAATAGAAAAGAAAAATACCGTACCGATACGACTGAAATAATCGACCGGTTTATTTCACTTCAAGAGCGGTATTATTTCATACCTTCCTTTTCCATCTTTGCACATGAAAGTATCGGCAAGGCTGATAAAGGCCGCATTACCGGACCGTATTACCGGCTGCAACCCGGGCTGACCCTTCGTCTTGCAGGTAAAGGATGGGCCGAGGTGTCTTATACCTGGTCGCGGGTTGCTATAGATACCCGGATTGAATATCCCATGGCGCAGGGTTTTGAAACCGGCACCACACATGTTGTTGACTGCATAATAGATATAGGTGTCGGCGATCACTTTTCAATAGGCGGCAACTATCGGGGAGACTTTAATAAAAACATGTATGAGAAATGGATCCATGTCGTGTCGATGGAGGTGAAAGCGTATTTATAATTTTCACCGCAGATAAAGAAATAGTTAGAAATTAATTTCTTAGTATTTCTTATGCCTTCAGGTAGATCACAGAGAGCCTTATTGCTAAATAAGGTAAATGGTTAATATTTCGTCCCTACGGGACTGTGGTGGTTTGAGGTATTGTTTTGCTTGTCCTGAGCAGAGACGAAGGAAACCATCTACATTATCAATTTGGAAATATCCCTCGACTTCGCTCGGGATGACACATTCGTAGCAATCATTAGAACTTTAAGTTTACACTTATATAGATTTCTTGTCGGGATCTTTATTCCAGCCTCTCACCAACCCACCATCTCATCCAGAAATGCAAGCGCTTTAAACTCTCTCTGCGTGTCGAAATGATACCTGCAATAGTCAGCCAGAAGCCAGGTAATATTTTTCAAACTCCCCGGTGACAGGTTTTTGCGTAATAGCTGTGGTTTCGGCGATCCGTGGGTAAGATAGGTAAGCACCGTATGTGGTACTAAAAAACGATCATGAGTGCCGGTACTGCATTCTTTGCATTCCAATCCTCCTTTATTCATGGCAAGAACAGCATCCCCGTTCAACACGTTCCTACAGCTGATACAATGCTGTAAATCAAGGCCGAAGCCCATATGCTGCGCAAAACGGTGATAAAAGAGCCATAAAGCACAGGGATGACACTCTTTCTCAGAAGAGTGTTCCAGGTACTCTAAAAACTTTTGAAAAAACGCATACAACTCCGGATGAAAATCGGTCACGGTTATTGCAGCAAGAATTGTCTCAAAGGCAGCGTCCCGCAGTGCCGATTTAATAAGATTGGAACGAATTGCGGGGAAAAATTCGATGACATGTACCGCACTGACGGTATGGAGATCACGAGTGAGCTTTATATAGACAATAAGTTCTATAAGATAGCCGCGTTCAAGGATATCCTGCTTTGATTTACTCCGGCGAATACCCTTTGCAATGCCATGAATCAGGCCATGTGCTTCAGTGAACAGGTGTACGATACAGCTCGATTCGCGATAGGGAATAATCCTCAGTACAAGGGCTCTGGTCTTTTCTGCGCTCATGATGGTATTAAGAAAAAGGGTTAGTACTCATGATCTCTGGGGTTTTACTATGATACCCGAATGTATGGCTTTAACACTCCTTATGGAGAATTGGAATGATGGAGTAATGGATTAAAAGCTATAAAATCCAATATCCCAGTACTCCAATATTCCATTATTCCATTATTCCAACCCGGTATCGTACTAAAATCCAGCTTACCCTTATAAGCTATTGATTCTTAGTATAGAGGTCGGGTTTTCTGAGAGTAGTATTCTCACTTAAAATATAACATGCATGCGATAGAGATACTACCGTCACTTACTGTGAATAATAATTAAAAAAAAGAAACCCTTGAGCAGAACTCAAGGGTTTCTTTACATCACTATAACGCCCAATGCTTTATTTCATTCTTAATCCTGTACCGCGATCATTATTCTCCTCGAAAGGCTTTCATAGCCTTTGGCTCTGCCCTTCCCCATCGGCCATTTCTTGATATCAGCTACCGCTAAATACGAACCCGAACCCACAAACCTGCCAAGGGTATTCTTGGCACTCCATGCAAAATTCAATGTCTTGTAATATTTCTTCAGGTTCGGATTATTCAGGTCATTAATAAACAACATCGGCTCCCTGTCTACAATCAGATTGCCGACCGCATCAAAAATAGAAATCTTGCCTTCAAGTATCATTTTCTCAAACGAATTAATATCCTTGTCGCCAAAATCCGGTATGATCTGGATTATCATACCGATTGGATCCCCATTACCATTGATTACTAAATTCCAATTATCCGTTATTTGAGTGGAATCCTTAATAACCTGCAATAAATCAATAGGGATTATCAATACTGACGAATCATTGTTAATATCGCCTAAATTTATTGGCGATATCGTGATCGGTGTCAGACCAAGATCGATTGCTACAAAGGTTACTGTCAGCAAACGCTTTATGTTATCCAAATTGTTCTGATAATTATTCGCGACATTTCCGCTCTCATCTTCACAGATATCCGCAACTCGATCTCCATCATTGATCCACACCGAATCTCCCGTGTGGAAATTCGAGATCTTCGTGCCGTTTATCAGCTCAACGGTAAACTTCGCTTTCGTCGTAGCAATCTCCACAAGATTAAGATTCGCGGTAAACTCGACATTACTATCCACATTCAGGAAATGAAACGGGACGTTGTCAGTGATATTCTTTACCGGTTCTGAGAAATCTATAAACAGCGTGTCTGCCACGGTATCCTGAAAATCAACCAGAAGCG
>CBDVBE010000276.1:0-9247 GCA_965372145.1 uncultured bacterium
CCCCCCATGTTAATGATTAATTTAACAAAGAACGCTATGAAATCAGAAAATGGTGTAGCTCTATCAGTTAGGGCTAATTTTTCATTTTTATATAAGGGAGGGGTATTATATATATAAATATCAATATTCCAGAATCTCTTTTATATTACATAATATAGCTAAAAATAATACCATGTGCTAAAATTTATATTATATAAAGTAAAAAATTCTTAAATTTATTATACTTTTTTTTGTATAGCAGAACGGGGTGATTTTATGGAAATACGATTACATGAAACCGAAGTCAGAGTGCTTGGTGCACTTGTCGAGAAAGAATTAACTATACCTGAATATTATCCGCTTACACTGAATTCTTTAACCGCCGCATGCAACCAGAAATCAAACCGTGACCCGGTCATGACACTTTCTGACAGGGATGTTGAGAGCGCTATTGAGAATCTGCGCAGCAATCAACTGATGTGGCGGCGAAATATTGCCGGTTCCCGGGTGCCGAAATATGAGCATAATGTGTATGCGCTGTGGCATTTGGACCAGCAGCAGACCGCTGTTTTGTGCGTACTGATGCTCCGCGGGGCCCAGACCGTTGGAGAAATAAGGGGCCGTACCGGAAGAATGTATGAATTCAGGGACCTTGATGAGGTCGATGCTACGGTTGCAAACCTGATGAACCACGAGAAGGGCCCCTTTGTGGTTGAACTGCCTCGTCAGCCCGGGAGAAAAGAGAACCGGTTCATGCACCTGCTGGCAGGAGAGCCATCAGTTGAAACAGTCACTGATGATCGCGAACCAGCGCCAATAATGGTAAATACAGGAAATGACCGCATCGCAGCACTGGAAGAGCAGGTGGCGCAAATACAAGGTGAGGTCAATGAGTTGAGGCAGCAATTTGTTGCGTTTAAAAAAGCATTTGAATGATACTATATAGTGTCTGTCCGAAGACTATGTTTTTTGAAGTCATTCCGGCACTCTTTTGGCCGGAATCCAGTTTTTTTTATGTTTTAAGGCATGGATTCCCGCTAAAAACATGCGGGAATGACGTTTCCGGATAGACACAAAGTAAATGCGCGGAATACTATTTGTAAATCACTACCGGGGCCTTTGCTGTATAGCGTGTGCCGATACAATGAAGGATATATATCCCCTTCGAAAGGTTTGTGTCAGACAAGGGAAGTGTATGCCTGCCTTGAGATAATTGATACCGGGTTTTTAAAAGAGATACTTTCTGCCCTTTACTCGTATAAAGACGTATCTCATAGCAGTCAGGAGTATTAACGGCAAAAGAAATCCCTTTGGTGCTTGCCCGGAGAACAGTTAATTCTTTTGTATCCGGTGATGCATCAGGATGCGTTGTCATATCAGTACTTTCTACGACGTGTTTTTCATCAGCATTCAGGATTTCTCCCCTGTAATACCCGGTAAAAGCGATAAGTTTCAGGTTTTTTACATTGACATCCAGATCGAGATATTGAGCAGGGATTTCATAATGGAATGCAACCTGGTAACTCTTTCCTGTTTCAGGGGACTGCGGAATGACACCTGCTTTGCCTGGAATGCCTCCGAAAATAGTGTCACGAAAGACATCCATATGTACATACCCGCTGATAGGATTTCCAAGGCCGTTTAATTCCGGATATACATCAGAGGAATCAAAGTAACTTCGTTGATCATATTGTTCCCCTCCTTTTACGAAATCTTCTACAATCATTAATCCTATCCGGAAATCTCCGGTATCCGGCGATGCATCAAATATGACCTTTACAGTACCATCAATTTCTCTCGTGGAAGTATTGTACATGTGATCGATCAAAATAGCAGCAGGGGTAGAATCGGTAAATTCTTCAGCCATGCCGGGAACGGTAAATTGATTAATAAAAATAATACCATCGGTTCGCTTATAAATAAATCCCGGGACAATATAGGTAGGTTCCTCATAGAGGGAGTCAAGATACTCCTCCAGGAGAGGGACGAACATTATATCGGTAAACTGTTTTTTTACATGGTACGATACAGTGATAACCCGACCGGGATATTGCGCCTTTAACTCTCTAAATTCAATAGTAAAGGCAGGTGTATTTCCTCATCGGGTTGCCAGAAGACATTCGAAAAAATGCTTTTTCAGGGCAGCATGCGTATCCTTTGAAATAAGAAACAAAAGAAACACCAATACACAAACCATTCTATTCATGTAATTCCCCCGTTGAATGGAAAGCCAGTATCCATGAGCTGATAGCTACCATTACCTATATAGCCCCACATTGATACCCTTATAGTTGGTAATATACATCAACTTTTCTACTCCCACATAAAATAGTAACTTTCATTAATCAGGATATATTTTCATTGCTTTCTTTTAAAAGTGCTGCAGAAGATAATGGTAAAATGTACGTAAAAAAATCATTATAACAGGTTCGACTAAAAAATAAAAGCCCAACTGATTGATCAGTTGGGCCATTTACATTTATAGAGAGAGCTGGTTGACGATTATTACTCAGAGACTCCAATTTTCGTCAGGGCCTGCTCCTGTGTACCGTCAGTATAGGTTACTTCCAGGGACACGACATACACACCATTACCTACTTTCCCACCCCTGTCTCTGGTAAGATTCCACTCTGCAATACCATTCTGCATGGCCGTAGTAAATACTTCATTGCCGAGATAATCAAAAATCCTCAGGTCCGCATTGCTGACGTCCGAGACAGTCAATTGAAACGTTACTTTATCACAGCATTGTTTTGCCGGGTTTGGAGAGAAAGTAAGGTACTCTTTTGCGTCAATAATTTCATGAATAATAGGAGTTATGTTTTTGACCTTAATGGTGAAGGCTTGCTCAATGGGATTAGCCAGATTACCATCAGTAACAGTAAGAGCTACAGCATTATCCCCAACATCGCTGCTGGCAGGGGTCCCTTTCAGTTGTGCACTGCCGTTGCCGTTGTCAGTCAACGTCAGCCAGCCGGGCAGGGTGGTTGAACCGAAAGTAAGCGCATCGCCGTCATCATCTTTTGCCGTTACATTATAGGTATAGTCATCACCAACTTTTCCCTCGGTCACCGGTGTCGAGGTGAATTCCGGTTCTTTGTTAGCTTCTCCTGCAATAGTGAAATCATCAACGCCCATGTCCCCGCACCAGCCTCCACCCGTTACACCACGGAATTTAATCTGAATCTTTTTTCCTTGATAAGAAGTCAGATCAAGGGTATTCTCGAACCAGGGGGCACCATGGTCATCCTTTAAATGTACAGCGCCTTCATCCCATGAACCATCCACCCAGATATCGACATACAGATCACCCATGGTATTGGAATCACTCTTCATATGTGCCCAGAAAGTAAGTTTCGGTTTTTTAAGAGCGGTGAAATCAAACATGGGTGTTATCATAGCTGCTTTCTTATTCGGATTGTTGGGACTTGATGCCTCGATGTAAACATAATTGCTGTTCCCTGAAGTATGGTCACCTGTAGGACCGGTGCTCTCATACTGCTGGGAAGGTGTCGGTCCGCTCAAAACTATCCAGTCAAATTCATCATCGTCCAGTTGTTCCCAGTACTCGGAAAGCGGCCGCGTTGCGCCGGTATCCATTTTGTCAAAGTCCTGGACATAGGGAAATTCAGTGATCATAGGATTCTGAATTGAAATAAAATCATCACTCTCATCATGCAGCCAGTCCTTATCAGCACTGGTAACCCGGATTTTATACTCTGTACCGCTTTTTATATCTTCCGGTACATCCCAGGTATATGAGCCGTTACTGGGAATGGAAGAGACAATATTCGCATAAATCACATCATTACGGACAAGATTAAGCTGTACATTGCCGCTGAGATTATCCTCCCAGGTGATCTCTACCTGTGTCTCTTTCTCTATGTATTCTCCACCATTGGGCGTTTTCAGTGCAAGCTGTGATTTTTCCTCAATAGAAAAGAAATCTTCGCTTTCATCTTTTATTGAATCGAGAGTTGTACACGTAATCCTGATTTTATAGTCGGTACCCAGCGGGAAATCGGCCGGCACATCCCAGGTGTATGGTTTGTCGGGTGGCACTGAAGCGGCAAGTTCCTGCTGCACGGAACTTCCTTTTATGAGTTCAACCTTAACATTATCATCGAGGTTGGTACTCCAGACAATATCAAAGGAGCGTCCCTGTTCCCAATCCTCACCGCCGTTGGGTGACACCAGTTCCAGGAAATTAGAGAGATTATCGGGATTCATCTCTACGGCAGGGTCGCCAAAGAGAAGATACTGTTTAAAATAGCTTGATGATTTCATCAATCCGGCAACAAAGGAGGAAGAAACAAGGGTAATCTCACCCCCGGCCAGAGCATCAAAGGTACCGCGTCCAACCTTATCATCCGGTCCCCACGATGTTGACTTTTCAGAACTCCAGTTTGCAACCGCACCGCCTTTTGCACGGATCCAGGCTTCGCCAATGCATTCGGTACTCGTATAGGAGCCGCAATTGCAGGCATGAGAGTAAGTTGCGGGATAGGAGGTTGTATTGGTTAAATTTTTCACATCGGAAGTACTGAAACTGAAATCACCAGCAGCCCATGAACTGGACGAACCATGGCCGGAATAAGGAGCAAAAATTACTCCATTATTCAATTCTTTAGTGAGCTGACTCTCCTGTATTGAATTGCTGTTGCAATAGAGTTTAACACATTCAAATCCATTCGGTTCAAAATATTTCCCTATAGCATAGTTATGGGTACCTTCCGCAGTACTACCGCTTCCGGCATCAGCACCGCCTAAGAACACAGCCCTTTTTTCTATTTGTGCCAGATTGCTTTCCATAAACATTGTCTTGTAAATCATATTCTGTAGTTCTGTTGAGCTCCGTACTGAAAACCTGCCGGTAAAAATATCATGTGCGTTGCCGCCATCCATTGAAGCATACATGAGATCAACGCTGCTGGATTTAGGAATCTTATCAGTATCACCGACAAGTAAAAGGCATGTCGGTTTGGTTGTTGCATTATTGTATCGATCTTTAATGAAACTGATTATATCACTTGACGATGTACCGGTGGTGCCTGTAGTGAAAAGATCGACATTATAGCGTGCCTTTCGAAAATTAGCAAACTCCTGCAGATCCGATTCATACTCAGGTGCGGTTATAATCAGGTAATTTTCTTTTTCCCTGAAATCGGAACACTGTACCATGTCATCAAAATTCTCCATGGTACCACGTAATAATTTTGCAAATTCCTTTGACTGAAAATTTGTGTATTTGGTGGTAGTCGGTGTGTTTATTTGTAAGGTAAAATTCTTCAGAACGGTAAGTGTTTGCGCAACAGGATTGTAGGAAAATGGTGTCACCGTGATAGTAACATAGGAGATGCCCCGGATAGCGCTTATTTCTGAAACGATGGCAACAGGATTCTTCTCCCCGGCGGAGTTATAATAATCCCGGTTAATTACAAATAATCGATCAACTATCCTGCTGCACTTTGGATAGGGCGGTTGTACAGGATACACCTGGTGATTAAGTGTGATTGTTTCCGATACCGGATGTAATACCTCGAAGGTCGGTATATTAGCCGGATCTGAGATTACTAGATGGAAGGTAAGTGCGGGGAGTTCCGCTTTTCCAATCTGATTCGTCTCAGCATAGTCAGAAATAGATAATCGTGTGAATTGTGCCGCTCGGTATCCCTCGGCAGCAGGATTCCCCAGTGTATCTACTATAGCGGTGCGCAACTCAGGGACTTCATAAGTAAGGCTGTACCCCTCTGCCGCAGTTTTTAAATTAATTGTAGGCTTGGACCAACTTGCTACTGATACAAGAAATACCACTAAACATATGAAAAATGAGTTTTTCATTTACCCTCCCCCCAGAAGAATAGATAGGTATATAGATAGCATCACTCCACGTCACCAATTTCAGCTATCTATATAAAATTTACAGTATTTATTACCAAAAGATACAAAAAACTTTAGGAAATCTATATATTACCCCGAGGATTATTAAAAGAACCTGCAGCTAAGAAATCCTCGTTGCTTTTTTCAGTGGGAGGGTGCAAAACCGACGTTCTCTACCTAAGTAGTTAATATACACAATTCATTGGATTATTTCTTTTTTTTTTGTTTTTTCCACGCGCTTTCATAGTTTTTTTAGAGAATTAAGACATTCCTACCTTATTAGTATGCAGTATTAGTATGCAGTAATTTCCAATACAATCGTGTGCTAGATTCGTTGAAAATTAAAGTTTCTGATAATTTTCATGAATGGGAATGGTATATTAATATTTGAATCCACTGTAGTTCGAAAAAAACATTTTCCATGAATAAAACGCTATGATTAGAAGCAAATTTTTCGGTAATAACTCTCATGCGTACCTTCTCCTTGTCTTTTTTTTGTCCGGTTTCACCGGCCTGATCTATGAAATTGCCTGGGTGAGAATCCTCTCGGTTGTTTTCGGCAGAACAACCCTTGCTGTTTCTGTCGTCGTCGCGGTGTACATGGCCGGCTTGGGCCTCGGCAGTATCTACTGGGGTAAAAAGATCGATGCGATACAAAATAAACTTCGGATGTTCAGTCTCCTTCAATTTGGTATCGCCATTTCGTCCTTTGTTATAATGCTGCTGTTTCTAAAACTGGATGTGTTCTACAAATTTCTATTTCAGGTGTTTCATGTCAGCGGAAACACCTCGATAGTTCTGATCAGCATTCTCTCGTTTATCATAATGCTTGTTCCCACAACACTCATGGGTGGGACGCTGCCGGTGATTACCAAACATGCGGTAAAAAACAATAGGGATATTGGCAGTGGTATCGCTACATTGTATGCGGTTAATACAATCGGCGGGATTATTGGTGCAGGACTGAGCGGCTATTATTTGATAGGGCGTGTGGGACAAATTCAAACGCAGCTTTTCGCTGTTTTTATCAGTTTGTTACTGGGGTACAGTACGTATAGCATGCACCAGGAACAGAAGGAAGATACCGCCTCAACAAAAAATGATGCGGACACAGTTGGGTCCTCCCTCTTTTTCCAGAAAATAATATTGCTTATAGCCGGCATATCGGGCTTTTGCAGCCTTGCTTATGAGATCCTTGCATCGAGAGCATTAGGCATATTTCTCGTGAATTCAACCTATAGTTTTTCAAGTATCCTTGTCATATATCTGACCGGTATCGGTGTGGGCAGCCTGCTTTTTGCCAAATATATCAAAGAAACCAGACAACTCCCTGTACTTCTTTTACTGACAATGGGAATATCCGGGGTATATATAATCCTGGTAACCTCTTTTTTGAATGATCTTCCCCTGTTGCTTTCACTCTTTGAGAGAAACCTGTTACGGGTCCCTGTATTTAAAGTATTCCTACCGGGAATAATGCTCTCCACCGTACTGTTACTTATTCCAGCCCTGCTTATGGGGATCAGTTTTCCTGCAATGTGCAGAATATATACCCAAAGTGTTGATACCATCGGCACCCGGGTGGGGAAACTCTATTTTGTAAACACCCTGGGGTGTGTGCTGGGCTCTTTGCTTGCAGGTATTGTCATGATACCACTGCTTGGTGTCGTGCGTGGATGTGTTTTTATAGCGGTGGTATACCTGGTAACAGCAGTACTGCTTGTTTCATTCGGAAAAACGGTACTGCAGAAGAAAACGGTTCTTGCAGTATTTGTTGGACTCATAGTGGTTAGTCTGCTAATGGGTGCGCAGGCAATCCGAAACCCGGTTATTCATCCGCCATCACTGTTTCGATCCGAAAACCGTACCGATAAAATACTCTATTATAAAGAAACCCTGTCCGGCACCGTATTGGTCAGAGAGGATACCCGTACCGGTATCAGGGAGCTGTATGTAAATAATAATCAGGTTTGCGGTATTAACTATGATGCTTTAAAATTGGTAAAGCTCCTCGGCCACATGCCGTTTTTTGTAAATCCTGCGGCGCAGGATGTTTTGATTATTGGTTTTGGTATCGGCGTTACTACCGGTGAGGTGGCAAAGCACGCGGTGCGCAGTATTGACTGTGTTGAAATCTGCCCGGGTGTTCGGGATGCCGCCGGTTATTTTTCTAAACACAACAATAATGTTGTCAATAATAGTAAAGTACATTTCATTGATGGTGACGGCAGGAATCACCTGCTTTTAACCGATAAAAAGTATGATATTATCTCCTGTGATCCGACCCATCCCACCCTCGGATGCGGTAATCTGTATACGCAGGAGTATTTCCAATTGTGTAAAGATCATATAACCCCAAAAGGAGTGGTATGTCAGTATCTTCCGCTCCACCGGGTATCACCCCATGACTTTATTGCATTGATCAAGACGTTTCATTCGGTCTTTGCTCATGCAACAGTGTGGCTCGGCCATTCACACGGTGTTCTTATAGGTACAAAAGAACCGACTGTTATTGATTTCCAGAGATTGAAACAGGAAATCAGGAAACTTCAGGACAATTTGGTATATGATCCTTATGTGGTTGCCCTTTCCATGCTTCTCGATGCGCAGGGTATTAAACAGCTAGACAGCAAAGTAGCAATCCATAAGGATAACAGGCCCTTTCTTGAATTTTACAGCCCGGAAAGTGTACGCAATGACAACTGGCATCTCAACCTTGCCGCCCTGCTTAAACAGAGGGTTAATCCGGCAAACATTTTCGTTAATGTAGACGATCAGCAGAAGATGAACCGCTATCTTATCGGTCAGACCTATTTCTTGAATGGATTCATGTATAAGAGTAAAGGCGATCTCAAAAAAGCCGCCATGTTTTACCTGAAAGCCCTGGAAATCAATCCGGAAAACCGGGAATTGCGTGATTTCCTTGAGTATGAAAAATGGCGCGCTCAAAAAGCCAACTCTACAGGTGAGTGACGCTAAACTCGTTTAGGGCAGATAATTGTGTTTTTTACTCTTATTTGTACTATTTTTACACTAGGGGAATATATACAGTTATGATAGTAACCATGGGAGTGTTTACTGTCATTAGGTACCACACCAATATATTATATCAGCTTGTTTGTATAATCTCATCAAAAGGGGAGGGATGATGAGAACACTGATCTTACCACATCAGGTGGTACAATCTACTGCCTTCCAATTCAGTATTGTTATGAGAGAATACTATCTGTTGCCAAATAGTAACGTGTATAAAATTAAGGTGTTTATATAATCGATTGTAATGATTTTCTTTAATAAATAATTTTTTTTCATATTAATCTTAAAGAGGAGGGGAAATATGAGTGCGCCAAGCAAAGCTAATATAATCAAGTTGGACAATCCAACCCTT
>CBDVBE010000277.1:0-9139 GCA_965372145.1 uncultured bacterium
CGCTTCTGGTTGATTTTCAGGATACCGTGGCAGACACGCTGTTTATAGATTTCTCTGAACCGGTAAAGAATATCACTGACACAGTGCCGTTTCATTTCCTGAACGTTGACAGTAATATCACGTATACGGCAGACCTTAAACTGGAGAATATTACCACGACGAGTGCGAAGTTTATCGTGGAAAAGATAAACGGCACGAAGATCAATAATTTCCATACGGGGGATTCGGTGTGGATTCATGAACCAGACCGGGTTGCGGATATCTGTGAAGATGAGAGCGGTAATACTGCGAATAACTTTCAGGACAATGAGGATAATATAAAACGTTTGCTGACAGTAACGTTTGTAGCCATCGAACTGGGCCTGAATCCAATAACGATCTCGCCAATAAATTTAGACGATATTAACAACGATTCGTCAATATTGACAATCCCCGTTGATTTATTGCAGGTTATTAAGGATTCTACTCAAATAACGGATAATTGGGATTTAGTAATCAATGGTAATGGGGATCCAATCGGTATGATAATCCAGATCATACCGGATTTTGGCGACAAGGATATTAATTCGTTTGAGAAAATGATACTTGAAGGCAAGATTTCTATTTTTGATGCGGTCGGCAATCTGATTGTAGACAGGGAGCCGATGTTGTTTATTAATGACCTGAATAATCCGAACCTGAAGAAATATTACAAGACATTGAATTTTGCATGGAGTGCCAAGAATACCCTTGGCAGGTTTGTGGGTTCGGGTTCGTATTTAGCGGTAGCTGATATCAAGAAATGGCCGATGGGGAAGGGCAGAGCCAAAGGCTATGAAAGCCTTTCGAGGAGAATAATGATCGCGGTACAGGATTAAGTGGTAAAATACAAAGTATTGGTATTTGTTATAGAAATAAGGTTATTCTGTGGATACAGGCAGCAGGATAAGATTGAGTAGAAGCGGACAGATGCCGTTGGCACCTGTCGCTTAACTCAGTGATAAATTTAGAATATCCCTGAGGTGTTAAACCTCAGGGATATTCTATTTTTCTGGAATGGCATTAACCAATATAACAGGCCTGTATCAGATGGCGTGTCCCCGGGCTTTGTTACTATTAAAAGTGGTCAGGGAATCAAACACACTCAGAAGATATTGATAGGAGTACAAACACTGGTTCCGCAATAATTTCCGGTTTTCGCGGCATGCGAAGGAAAAATTTAAGCCATCTTCAATGTGAGATGGCTTTTTTAATTATTTTTTACCTATGAATATAAAGGTTTTAAATACCGGTAAACGGATACTGTTAAATGGTTCCTTGCTCTTTGCGAGTATTCTGATTTCTTTATTATTAGTTGAGCTTTTGCTCCGTTTGATTTTTAATCCGGCTGATTATCTCGGAACAGAGATGTTACCCGACGACCGGTTGGGACACCGCATAAAACCTTATTCATCCGGGCATGATGCATGGGGATTTAGAAATGAGTCGGTGCCGGATCGAACTGATATCGTAACGATAGGTGACTCCCAAACCTATGGTGCCGCAACTCCAAGGAAATACAATTGGCCTTCAGTTTTGTCTAAAAGACTAAAGCGAAATGTCTACAATCTCGGATTAGGAGGATATGGCTGTGTCGAATACTACAGTATGTTAGTACAGGAAGCCGTTACGCTGCGTCCGAAGCTCGCAATTGTTGCTGTATACCTGGGAAATGATATACTGGATGCTTATGACAGTGTTTATTATAGAGACTACTGGAAATCTTTACGAGATTCAACATTTGTTTTCAAGCATGATGCGGATAACGCAACCCGCGTCGATTTTCTTGCACCAAAGAACTTTGTTGATCATCTCACTCGATTTCTGGTTAGTCGCAGTATGCTTTATAAGTTATCGGTTTATGCTTTCACCGAGAATATATGGCAACGTTTCCTGATCCGTCAGATACCTGCAAAATCAAGAAATGAGGCATATTTAAAGGATGAAAATCTTGGAATACTTACCGGTTTTACCCCCCGTTTACGTGAGCAGGGATTAAATCTCGATGATATAAGAGTACAGGAAGGATTACGATTGACCATAAACCGTTTGAATGCTATTCATGATTTTTGCAGGGACCAAAATATTAAACTGCTTGTTGTTTTAATACCAACAAAGGAAAAAGTATTTGAATCTGTTATTTCTACTCATCCTGAGATCAATTTTTTCCCCATATTTCAAAAGTTGTTTGTATTCGAAGATAAGGTTAAGCAAACTATTATTACTAATTTAAAATCAAAGGGAATTCAGTATGTGGATATTTTTCCACAGTTACGAAATGCAGTAACTACACAGCAAATCTATCCAATGACCAGGGATGGTCATCCCAATAAAAATGGATGCAAGATCATTGCGAGTCGGGTTGCTGAAATCTGTGAGAAACATTTTATGAATTTTTTATTAAATTGAGCGGTTTATTTTTTTCGTTTAAAAAAACTTGATAAAATCATAAGAAGAAATGCTTTGAATTGTTTGTAACGAAGGAGATGAGTAAGTTTTGAGGTTATATAGCTTATAGATAAAATTCGCATAATAATATACCTGATTCGTAAACGCCTGAGTTCTTTAATACCCATTTGTGGTTGCAGTAACATAGGGATATCATCCACCGGACGAAAAATTTTTATATTGTCTTGATTTTCATATGGTGTTGTCCAGCTCAATCCGTTTGGCATAAGGTCATTTTCCCATGCATATTCTTCAACTTTCGTTCCCGGGTAGATCCGTATGCTTGAATTCATTCCAATTAATTTAATTTTTTTCTGATTATTTTTAATAAATCCAAGTGTTTTTTTTCCTGCTTCATACGATTCATTGATATGTCCGATTGTAAAGAAGACTTTGGTCCAGACACCTAATTCATCCGCCACATTAAGCAGTTGCTCCGCTCTTTCTACCGTTATCTGTTTACCCATTTCATTGAGAACGTACTGGTCGCCGGATTCAACACCAATATCGATATAATAACAGCCGGCTCTTTTCATCCGCTCTAATAATGGTTGATCAACTGAACCGACACGAACTTCGCATTCCCAGGGCATTACCAGGGATCTTCTTTCCAGTTCATCGCAGAATCCGGTAACATGGTTTTTGTTTATAGTAAAGGTGCTGTCAAATATTTTAAATCCTTGAATGGCGTATGTATTTATCAGTCCCTCGATTTCATCTACCACCAGCTTCGGTGACCGGTTTGCATAGTTCAATCCGAACATATGAGAAGCTGAACAATATGAACATCCAACAGGACATCCTCGGGCTGTAATTAAAGATGTGGCTGGTAATCCCAGGTATTCCAGATCCATGCGATATTTTTTCATAGGAAGAAGGTCTCTTGCCGGTTCGGGGAGAGAGTCCAGGTCTCTCACGAATGGTCGCCAACCGGTTGTAACGACTTTGTCATTTTCTCTATAGGAGATCCCTTTTATCGCAGATAGTTCATTCTTATTACCACCGGCCTCTTTCCACCGAATAAGATCCAATGAGGGGAATTCACCTTCGCCATGCACAATAATATCGATATTATTAATATGGGAAAGAGTGTCTTCTGCAGTGAATGATGCATGAGGACCACCATAGACAACAGTCGCAGGTGTATATACTTCTTTTATTCCAGCAGCTATTTCGAAAGAGGTAAACCGGGTATGACTTGTCCCGCTGATTAATATGAGAGCCGGTTTTAATTCTTCAACAAGAGAAATAATATCAGTATCATCAACCTGTTGATCAATAATGTGGACACCATATCCCTCACGTCTAAGGACCGCAGCGATCCAGGCCAAGCCAAGAGGCGGCATATCATCAAAAATACGCAGCTCTTCTCTATGGGGATATATTGCCAGAGCTACAGGTTTTTTTGCCATTTTTACACGCTGCCTTTAGATCCTTAGAAATTCAAACGATTAGTAGATAGTTCAAACGAGAAATAGGAAATTTAAAGGAACAATAGAAAAATTATTTTCAATGTTACTTATCCTTTAGTACCTTACTGATTGCTTTCTTGTTTTTTAGAAAGGAATTTGATAAGGTACTTACTTGCGGGTTTACCCCGCGTTAGGGTATTTCTTAGCATCTCTTATGCACCAGACAAGCTGGCATTAAAACCCTACAGGGTAACAAGTCGGCATCTTATAAGGTACTAAAGTAAAGAAAGAAAATATTTTTTATCCTCAGTAAATGAAATCGATGGATAGGTACTTTCCAGTTTATTAATGTATTCAATCTGTTTCTCTGCGAAATGATGCGTTGACTCTGCTTCATGTTCCAGTATTGCATGCGATTTAGCATGTACTATCGGCTGATAGCGCCTGATAAATTCTTGTGCCTTTTCACCCACACAGGTCGCGAGGAATTTCTTCCAGATATATTCAATAGCTACCGGGGCAGGATGAACCATATCTTCTTTATAAAATCGGTAGTCCCTTAATTCATCCATCATAATTTCATATGACGGAAAGTAAAATAGATGAGGAAATATCGATTCAAGTTCGAATAGTGCAGAGAGAAGATGTGCTTTACTTACCTGATTTTCGTGGGGATTATCCCTCAGGTGCCTTATCGGGCTCACCGTTATAATAATGTTTATATGTGGAAATTGTTTGTACAGAGTCGTAAATAGTTCGGAATAGTCTGTTAGTATATCATCTATGGATAATAAAGATCGTATAAAAGTATCATGGGGAAGACGATGACAGTTTGCAACAAGTTGGCCGGTATCCTTTTTACGATAGACAAATGCAGTGCCGAAAGTGAGAATAAGCGTGTCAGGAGGAGCCAGAAATGTGCCGGCCTCTTCAATTCTCTCATTTATTTTCTGCAGGCATTCCTGAGGAGTTTTTCCATCGAAATTTGAATGATGGTCAAAACTTTTCCAAAGGCCGTCGTGCGGGAAAAGATCATCTTTGTGATATTTCTCACCGGATATAATTCGCCGCAAGGCTTGGGAGATGGAAGCCGGATTATACAGTATTCCCGTCGGATTTATATACGAATTAAACAGGAACTTTTTAAACCGCTGTATGATATGTTCTGAGAAACAGGAACCAATAGAGAGAATCGAGCTGTTGAGATCTATTTTTCGGCTATTTCCCGGGGGATCTACCGGTGTTCTGAACTGAGCGGCGTTATCAATATGTTTTTGAGTCATGATCATGTATGAGCCATTATGGCAGTTTGCTATTTAGTGCTTGGCCGAAAAGTCCATGATTTGTCATTTCGACCGAAGGGAGAAATCTGTAAGTTGTTGATTCTTTGAAAAGAAAGATTTCTCCCTACGGTCGAAATGATAGTTTTACCTAGTTTTCGGACAGACACTATTTACAATTTCACTAGGCTAATCCAGTCCTGCGGTGTTTTTTCCATCCATAACTACAATACCTTTAAAGAATTTTCCACACGAACCTGCAGATTTAAATGGGCGGGGTGCCTTGCCGGCTCCAATATAAAAGCCCACTTCATACGCAATATCTCCCTCCTTACATTGCTTTTCCTCTGCATACACTGCAAGCATGTCAAGTCTGCAGTTATTCCAGTACCGTGGGGCATTTTGTTCATTTCCAGGTATATAGGTCAAACCTTTGTTACGACCCCAGAGGAATTGGAACAGGACTGCATTTTCAACACTTGCCCAGAATGAAGGGCAATTCATATGTCTTCCTGAGAAAGTGTGCGCATGGATGGTTTCTCTTAAAGAACCACTTACTAAATCGAGTTTATTGTTAGTCCATGTATCATTGACAAGATATACCGGGGAGAGATACTGTTCATAGAAGAAGAGATCACGGGCAGCGTGTATTCTATCAAATACTACAAGACCGTCATCACCCCAGGTCATGATTCGTATGTATCGATAGAGCATTTTTTCATTTGAAGCATTGTAATAATCAATCTGACCGTAGGTGTCAAAACCGGCTTTTTTAAGAAAGTCGTTATGGAATGCGATTTCCCAGTGTTTAATGCCGCCCTCTACATTGGGAATACCAAGAAGGTTTGCACGAAATGGAATGAGTAATTCTGTGTATGAGTGAATATTCAAACCGATGACCGGATGTTTTCCGAGCGCCCTCCAGGCAACACTTCTGGTGGTTCGCGTGTTCCTTCGGTAACATACCTGGACATAGGGATAGATATGACGGGTATCGATGGCGTTTTCAATTTGGCCCATACTGTAAAATCTATGTTCTTCCGGGAATGGAATAACAGAGAGCATGGCCAGTTCAAATCCAACCTGACTTTGAAATAAGAGTTCCCATCCTTCATGATGTGCCTCGAATCCGGGTATCCAGGGAACCGTTGAATCATCTGCCGGCTGTAATTGGTTGTCTATCCAGCCAAGGAGGATGGTTGTCATGCGTTGTGCTCGTGGATCATTGTTCCAGAGTCCCCAGGCCAGTGCAAAGGGATGTGGAAAGAAAAGCGGGAAATCACTGCTGCAGGGTGTGTAGACTGTACCGTTTGGCAGGCAGAATCTCAGGAGTATATCGAACGTTTCCTGATGTACTTTTCTGTGAAGAATGTCAGGAATTTCGCGGTCATGAAAGCGGTAGGCTGCCATAGATAGTACAACCCAAGTCCCATAGAAAAGAATTTCAGGATTAAAGAATCCATGGTTTTCCGCTGTTAAATCAGGGAAAAGCGTTTGTGTAGTTGTCCAATGTGAGACTGATCTGCCAAGATATTCGGAATGGTCAGCTTTATTTCTAATCGAAGAAGCAATATTGACTGACCAGATATTCAGAGCATGTTGCCACTGTTCACAATGTGGGTGATCCGGCATCAGATTAATCGCCCATGAGATAACCATGGTATCTTGAGCATTTTCCTCAAGTTTTGTGTCAATATCGCAACCGCTCGGTGGCAAAACACCTGTGAAACGATCTGCCTCGAACGCAATAACGGCATTAATCTTTTCCTTTAATTCATCGTTGAGTGTATCTTTAACCAGAAAACTGCATATCCCCATCAAAGCAGCCCATAATCCGCTTCGCCAGTTTTCTCCCCACCGTTTTCTTTCAAGAAAACTTTCTACATCAACAGAACCGGTAACATGGGTATCACTCATCCATAAGAGACCCTTATGGACCAGGTTAACAGCCTTTTCTCTTGACAGTACAGCTTCATCACAATCTGCAAAATTATTTTTAAAGATATAGGCAGCTAAAATACAAAGGATGTTGATATGTGGTCGGATCACATATTCGATGACCGGTGAAGAGGATCCCACCTCTTTCATATTAAAGGTTTGTGGATCAGTATTACCAAAGAGTCCGGTTTCAGTGTTAATCTCCTGCCAGGATTTTAAATAATACGGTAGAGATCGCGATAAGAGGTGGAGAATTTTTACCGGTTCAAATTTCTCGCTAAATTGTATCATGGGTATACTATCTGCTTAATATCTATAGCTTTTTCCATCGGAAATATTGAAATAAAGTCTTCTGGTGCGGCATTAAGACACTTTTTCGCAAATTCGCGTGCTGTATTTGAGTCGTACAGCATAAGAAAACACTTGCCAAAAAACTTTGGTTGACGGTCACCTTGCAGCCAAACGTGATGTTGTTCAACTATATTTGAGAGAAAATCAGGATTATCCCCCGAATAGCCAATACCGATATAAGCCATATAATTAATTCGTGTTTAGGTAATTGTACATGTATCTGATTAATATAGATAAAATATAGTTCATTTAAAGGAAAGGGGGGAGTACGGATCGATATATTGATTACTTGTTCTTTTTTGTTTTAAGGGCATTCTCTTCAAATGCTTTTTCAGTACCAAATACCGGTATTTTAGATTCCAGTTCATTTTCCTCAATGAAGGATTCTGTCTCACGGGATGGGTCCAGGATAGCTGAATATCGGCCTTTTGCAGTAAACTGTTCATGAAAGGTAAGCATTGTGGAGAATCCAGTCTCATCAATTGCCTTAACATTAGTCATAAGAAGAGCTATAAGTCTCAGATTTGAACCGAGGATTTTATTCAATTCTGATTCTAACAGTTCTTTATGCTCTTCGGTGACCATACCATTTATGTCAACAACAGAAATTCGCAGGCGATGGAGAACGTATATATCAAGGTATGACTGTTTGGAGGAGGACTTTTTATTGTCAGAAGGGCTACCTTTTTTTTCTTTTAATGGTGCCTTATTAGACGAGAAGAATTGTTCAGTTATATTCTTTACGGTATTAATGGGCAGATCGAGTGTGATGGCAATTTGATCAGCCGGTACTTTACGTACCGCAAGGCGGTAGATCCGATGATACATATCAATAGATATTTCTTTATGTTTTGCCATTTTACTATAACCGGTAATTAAGTAAATCGTAGATACTAAAAGATACTATAAAAGAATATTAAATTAAATAAATTTTTTCTAATAACAAATAAATATTTTATCCGGCTCAGGGAGGATGATTTTTTAATAATGATCCTGTTAATAGATATAATATCGTAGCTGAAATAAAATGTCAATGCGTTATTTCATATTTATTCATCATGTCTACAAAGTTATTCGTTTCATGCTTTCTTGGAGTTTATTCTAATTTTGATATATTTTAGGTTTTTCGGATTTGGGGCTGTAGCTCAGATGGGAGAGCGTTGCGTTCGCAATGCAAAGGTCAGGGGTTCGATCCCCCTCAGCTCCATTTAAAACACTTTCAATTAATTCCCAATTGGAGAAACTTTGGTTGGGAAAGGGTGTTTATTTATTCGAGGCCAGAGAGACAACAATTGGAAGTGCAATACGTATTTTTAGTGAAAATCATTGTATGACAGTGATTCTGCTCTTCATATAACTCATTACGTTCTTGGATAGTAATAATGAAAAACCCTACAGGTAACATAATGCACTATGTATGTATATTACTTTTTTTTATAAGCTCTTATCTCTATTCTTATTCTCCCTTTACCAATTATAAACCGGCAATTCAGGTCAATGACATCGTGATAAAAGAACCCTATGTCTGGGGAACCGGCCTCGGGGGGTTGTTACGGATTAAACCATCTACGAGGGAAGTAAAGTTATTCAGTAACACCGATGATTTCCCTGATTTAAATCTAACCGCTCTGTGTCTTGACAGTAAGGGTAATATCTGGATTGGAACAAAACGGGGATACCTGTATAGAAGAA
>CBDVBE010000278.1:0-9107 GCA_965372145.1 uncultured bacterium
AACCCAACAGGGATTCATTTACTTTACGGAACAGGGATATTATTTGATAAAATAGCAGTCTATTTGATTATTGTGACAGGGAAACCATTTTAGATGTAAAAAGATGGTTTCCATGTTTTATAACAAGAAGATACAGATTATGCGCGGTTCGTATCCCCTTATTATTTGTATAGTCCCAGAAAAAACTGTTTTTCCGGGTATATTCTGAAGAAAGTGTTGTGATCAGTTTTCCTTTGAGATCGTAAAGCGAGAGTGTGGCGGATTGAGTCTTTTCCGGCAGCGCAATCCTAATGCCGTGGGATGTTCTGCTTATTTGTATTGGTACTGCGTGATTATTCATATCAGGAGAAGAGGCGATCGGAGTAATAATACTGTACTCGTGATATATCCGCATGCCGTTTGTCCATGTTTGTGTTGAGTCGTTCCAGAGCTGCTCCTTTTCTTCTATGAGATAGCCAAGGTCATTAAAGCCAAAAGTATCTCTCTGGGTATTATACCAGCCGGATGTTGTGGTGTCCCATCTCTGTCTACAATCTTCAAGAATATGTCCTTCAGCATCATAAGTATAAACCGTACGACCCGAGTATTGAAAATCAGTGGAATTTAATTTTTTAATTTTTATAATAATGGAGATGAGATTTCCCTCTGAATCATACTGACAGGAGGCTATTGATTGATGGTCCCACGCGCCTTCGGAGGCTTCCCAGTAATAATAAAAATCCTCACCGAGTATATCGAGCGAATCATCCAGATAGAAATAGCTGTTTCTATTCTGATTTCTCCAGGTGTTACTGTCAGTGTCCCATGGCTTGGTGAATAATTCTATTAATCGCTGATAGATATCGAAACTGTCAATCCGGCATGAGTACTTCTCCCATAGATTCATAGTGTCGTTCCAGAGCTGAAGCTCTTCAAAAATTGAATAGGGAAAGTAATCAAAAAGTGTTCGTACATTGTTTTTAAGCGGTTCACCAATGGCATTTGCCCTCTGTTGAATGATTAAAACAGGAAGACCGTCGGGAGTATAATTAAACTGTAGTTCAGCCGTGGTATACCATTCTTTTTTTATAATATCCCAGGTATGAAGTTGGTGCGTTGAGAGATTTTTCTGCGGCGTATACGTATAGGTCATTTTCGCCAAAGGTGTCCAGGCGCTATCCTCGGGATACAAGGAGCTGTCTATTTTTTCTTTGAGATAATAGTCCCCGTAGTACAAATAAGACGTTTTAATGGCGGTATTCCATTGCTGGGTAGTCTCATCCCAAGACTGCATAAAGGATTTGTTTTTAAGGCAGGTATCCCGGCTTAGTGAAGAAATACGGTTGCGATAAAATCGATACAATGTCGTCAAATCGATAGTAACTATTCTACCAGAGATACTATCCGGCTGAAAAGTGATGTATCCGCTTTCAGAAAATACGCTTTCACTGCCGAATACGATCAGGCACAGAGTGATACGGGAAATTATCTGCTTTACAGAAGCCATAGTATGCTCTTTCTGCTGAAACTTATTTTAGGCGTGCCGTTCTTTACATAGTGTTTCCATCTTTCAACCTAAAACTTCCCTCCTTAAACATAATAAAAATCTTCTCCACTATCAATATACCTTACAAAACCTAATCGCATGTCTCATTTCCCCCGCATAACAATCTCTCCGCACCAGTCAGACGGCGGCGGATTGGTAGAGAGGTTGGTGCACCGTTTCAGAAGGATTTGTACCGGGCGGTCCTCGGGATTGTTTTTGGCTGCATTATGGAACATATCCCGTGCCCCGGCCCAGTTTCTGCTAAGGTACTCCTGTATTCCCCGGTTGTAGAGATTGAGAAAGCTCATGTACTCACTGCTGAGGCTGTATTTTTCACCGATAAGTTCATAAATCGGGATACCTTTTGTTTTACCTTTAACAACGACCACATCAATAAGGCGGGCTTCAATTGCGTTTTGCGCACGTTGAAAAGTCGATTCACTTATTAACATGTCAGTGCCATAAAATTTATTCAAGCCTTCAAGCCTGCTGGCGATATTAACATTGTCGCCGACCGCAGTATAATTCAACCGTTCTTCATACCCGATATTACCGACAAGCGCATCGCCGGTATGTACGCCGACACGGGTTTTCAGCGGCGGCAGGCCCTTTCGCGTCCATTCCCGCGAGATACCGTAGATATACCGCTGACATTGTAATGCCGCAATACAGGCGATAGCCGCATGGTTTTCCAATGGTGCCGGCGCACCCCAGAACGCCATGATCGCATCACCGATATATTTGTCAATGGTCCCCTTGTTTTTAATGATCGTCTGGGTGATACCGTGGAAATACAGGCTCAGCTGCTCAATAAGTTCTTCGGGCGCTAACTGCTCGGAGAGTGAGGTGAAACCGACAATGTCGGAAAAATAGATTGTCAGCTCGCGCTTTTCCACACCCAGGGCCGCCTCTTTATGTTGTTTCAAAAGATCAGTCACGATACCGGCAGGGACATATTTACGGAATGATTTCAGCCCGCTGCGCAGGTCTTCAATAGTTTCCTGCATCTTTCCAACTTCCATTATCCGGGATTTCAATGATAAGTCCTCTTCCAGGTTGAGATCGCTGAGTTTTTCCATGTTTTTAACCAGCCCCATAAGCGGCCGGCTGATCAATTTTGATACATGGATACCCAGCGCAACACTGATTATACAAATAAATACGCACACTGCGATGATTAACAGCAGGCAATGCTGTTCAAAGAGGTTGTCAATAATAACCATGGGCGCACCGGTGAGAATATCAGGCTCCAGCCTGATATCATACTCGATCACTTTGCTGATCCCGAAACTGCAGATCAGGCCAAAAAGAACCGAGGTGAGAATGGTGATTATGACAAATAAACCGGTCAGACTGAATGTCAGGCTTATGCCCGGTTTTGAAGAATGGGGTGTGGATGCCATGGCATTTTCCTTATGCTATTGGATATAAGAGTGTGTTTTAATTATATGCAATTTGTATAACAATGTAAATCAATAATTTACAAAAACACATACGTGTTAATTAAAGAATATCGGTAACGGTCAGGGTAAAGATGCCAGTTTCGTCCGGTGGTTACGTTTTTCCTCTTTTTTAAAGGTTACCGATAACCGGTTACCCGATTACTGATCACTCTCTTCCTCGTTTTTGCATTTGATTCTTACAAACCTTTTAAGTATATATATAGGGGAGGGGAGGCTTGTATCAGTAACAACGATATCCAGCAAACTTTAATTGTTCACTTTAATTTCTTGATGAAAGGAAATTCTTTATGGGCGGGTTTTTCGGGGTAGTTTCACGGAACGATTGTATTGTCAGCCTGTATTACGGAACTGATTATCACAGCCATCTGGGAACGCGGCGCGGTGGATTGGCAGTATCCGATACCAAGGGTTTTACACGGGTAATACACGATATTACCAATGCGCAGTTCAGAGGGAAATTTGATTCGGATATCCGCAATATGTCCGGAAAACTGGGGATCGGTGTTATCAGCGATTATGAGGACCAGCCGCTGATCATCGGGTCGCATCTGGGTACCTATGCACTGGTTACCGTCGGTAAGGTCCATAACAGCGAAAACCTGATTCAAAAAGCATATCGCAAACGGTCTATCCATTTCTCTGAAATGAGCGGTAATGAAACCAACCAGACCGAATTGGTAGCCACCCTTATCAACCAGGAAGAATCCTTTGCAGCCGGTATTCATAATGTGCAGGAATCGATTGAAGGGTCGTGTTCGCTGCTTATCATGACTAATAACTGCCTGTATGCGGCGCGTGACAAATTCGGCAGAACTCCCATTGTCCTGGCAAAGGGCAATAACGGGTATGCGGTAACCATGGAATCATGTGCGCTGCCGAATTTAGGATTTACCCATATCCGTGACCTGGGGCCGGGTGAGATTGTGAGAATTACTGTAGACGGTGTTGAAACATTAAAAGAGCCGAATCCGGTCATGCAGATATGCGCCTTTTTATGGATCTATTATGGGTATCCTGCTTCCAGTTATGAGGGGATTAATGTTGAGGAAGCACGGTACCGGTGCGGGGTAGCGCTTGCCGAGCGCGATACGGTTGAGGTCGATTATGTCTGCGGTATACCGGATTCCGGTATTGCACATGCTATCGGGTATGCCAATGCGAAAGGGATCCCGTATCGAAGGCCGTTTGTGAAATATACACCGACCTGGCCGCGCAGCTTCATGCCGCAGATTCAGGCAACACGTGACCTGGTGGCAAAAATGAAACTCATTCCCATTAAAGAGTTAACCGCCGGGTGCCGCCTGCTCTTCTGCGACGATTCTATTGTCCGTGGAACCCAGTTGAAAGATACGCTGCAGCGCATATATGATTACGGTGCGACTGAAGTGCATGTGCGTCCGGCCTGCCCGCCGCTTTTGTATGGCTGTAAATATTTGAACTTCTCCCGGTCAAAATCAGAATATGATCTTGCAGGACGGAAAACGGTCAGGGAACTCGAAGGGAAAGAGGTATCCGATTTAAAAGAGTACAGCGACTACTCATCGGCTAAATACAAGAAAATGATCGAGCGGATCAGCCAGAAACTGTCAGTCAGTACGTTACAGTATCAGAGGCTTGACGATATGGTTAAAGCAATCGGCCTTCCCCGGGAAAAACTCTGTACCTATTGCTGGGACGGTTGTGAAGGGCCTTCGCACCAGATGAGCCTGCTGTAAATTTGGGTGTACGGTTAGGGTGATGATGCCCGTTTCGTCCAGAGGTCAGGTTTTTCGTCTTTTTTTTTCACATTACGTGTGACCTGGACATCCTGTCCAGGTTTCTTTCTACGCGGGAATGACAGCAATACTGATACCGTAAACAGTACAACACTATCCAGGATTAACCCCCATGCCACACATCAAACACCTGCTCTCCATTCTAACCATTATCTCCCTCGCAGGAACTTTGCCTGCGCAGCAACCGGAGTGTTCCCCGCCGTGTCCTGAAGGCTCGGTGTGTGTTGAAGGCAGCGAGTGTGTACCGCAGGAAAATATTATTTCCGCTGAGCTGGAAGAACAGGTGCAATCCCTGTCTTCGGAAACAATTGACGCGCTGGAGAAAAAAGAACAGGTCGCCCGTACCGGAAGGTTGCTCTATTTTGTTGCATCACCACTTGCGTATATCTCAGTTATTCAAACGCTCGCATTTACCGCAACCGGTGAATTCCTGAGTGGGGATGGGATACCAGTGGTTGCAATAACCGGAGGATGTGCCATAATACTGGGCCAGACCGGAACTGCCATGTGTGCCGCTACTATGAAACGAACAAGGAAACTTGTGCCGGAGATGCAGGATGTTACTGTACGTTATTATGAAAACCGGCAACGGTATATTGCAGGTGAATGTGCCGCAATAGGAGCAATGGTATTCACCTCCATTGGTACTCCGCTGGCAATAATTCATGATTTTGCCTATGGCGTACCCTTTTTTCTCGGTGCAATGGGATTGCTGGTATGGCGCGATTTTATGTGGCATTCACTGACAAAAAACACAGAGGCTACTATTAAAGATGCTGTGGAGTCTGCGCGAAAACCTGAACTCTCCTTTTATCCGTTTATTACCACACGGAAAGCCCTCGGCGTTGGCATGGCACAGAACTGGTAGAAAGAGAGTTTACTAATGCTGCACCGGTTTAACCTAAAAACAGCAGTCAGAATACAGAATGATAGAAACCAATTACTTGTTAAGAAAAGTCACCTGTTTAAAATTTCACCTAACGGGTGAATGAAAAATAGGGCTATAATATTCTCAAACACCTTATTCCTTCTGTGTTCTGACAACTGAGTTCTACTGCGACTTTTGGGTTTAATTATGCGCTTGAAATGCATCATCCCGTATTTTTCCGGTAGCGGCAGCATACTTTTCACACTCTTTGCAGGGTTTCTGGTTGTCTAATTCGCAGATGGACATTTCATAATAGTTGTCATCTTCATGGAAAATATCCTGATGACTGCAGATATAGATCCCATCCAGATAGCAGTGATAAACTCCGTCAAGCATGACCCGGTATTTACCGAGACAACAGCCGATGTGATCAATTTCATCCAGAACCTCCTGACTGATAGATTCTTCATCAATCATTAGAGCCCCCCAGGGAATGAAAGAAAATGTTTGTGTATATATGGTGATGTTCTATGCAGTCTGCATCTGTGAAGGAAAAATACTATTTACGAAATGGTGTTTGTCAAATAAAAATAGGTCATGAGTTGTGGTGAAAGAGCAGTTGAAAGTTTGAAAGAAACAAAGAAAAGATATCCTCTCGCAAAGCTCGCCAAGGCGCAAAGTGAAAAAACAGATATACGTTAATAGTTTTTAAACCAAAATATTCATCTTCCTCTGTGTACTCGAAGGTGCAGTCTATCTTTAACCCTGAATGTTATCTTTTATTTTTTTCTTAGCGCCCTTAGCGTCTTTGCGAGAGGCAATCTCTCTTATCTTTCCCCCCTAATTTCATCTTTCCTCTGGGCTCTCTGTGTACTCTGTGGTGCAATCTGTTTTTATCTTTAATCCAAATTGTTATTCTTCCCTCCGCGTCCTTTGCGCCTTTGCGAGATGAATACTTCTTTTATCTTTTCCCCTCTATTACCACGTTGGTCTCGGTCCACCATCGTATCGTTTTGCCAGTCCGACACGGATGAGTTCTTTGCCAAGATTAACACCGTCAACATATACCTCTGCTATAATACGGAAATATTTTCCCCGCTTCATATTCCGGAGTTTGATCTCCTTTGCTTTTCGTAATCGATTCTGCGTGAATTTCTTCGCTTTCTGTGCGGTTTCCTGGGTGTAACCCGAAGTACCCCTGATCTCCGGGGTGTCTATTCCCGCAATACGAATCGGTACATTCTCACCGATAATTGGCGGGTAGCCGTCAATATTCACCTTGAACGTGTCACCGTCATACACACTGACAACATCCTGAACCGTTGCACTGCCATAGGTTTCTTTCCCACCGGCAAAGACAGCGTACGAACAGAAGACTATTACAATGAAAATATTTTTTAATCTCAAAATATCCTCCGGATCGTGACATTTCTTAAAGTAGCTATGTGAAGTAATTCCGCAAATCGTTTCTACAATCCCAAGGGGGAGTGGTTTTTAAGCTATTTAATAATATAGAGACTTTAGTAATTATATCAAGTAACTATAATATACTCAGCAATTGTAGATGCTGAAAGGAGATAATATAGTAAAATCTTAATTCCACAATGCTCTTACTTTCCTTTATACTATAACATTCGCCATCCTTAATGTGCCCTTGAGCCTTTCCCGAGCTTGTCGAGGGATGAAAGGAGGGTCGCTTTGAGAAGGTACTGAGAAACTGCGCTTTTTGCAGGTTCGAAGTAGGGAAAGCACAAAAGACATAATAGAAACAGTCACAGTTCATTTCTGTGACTGGAACACCTTATACTCATAGAAGTACAGGAAAGTCTAAGAAGTAAACTTCTAAGAATTTCCATGTGCTTCAGAACGAATAGTGACAAAGGCTTCTCCCTCCCAAAAGGACTAAGTAATCTCTTCCCACCTAAAAAGATCTACTAAATTATCACTTACTATACACTAATGGAATATTTTCATTTCAAGCTATACTTCAGGATTGAAGTGCATTATTTTAAACCATGGCAAAAAATCCCCAATTAATTATTATCAGCGGCCCGAATGGCGTAGGAAAGAGTACCATTGCTTATCAATACGCTCGTGAATATAAAATAGACTATCTTGGCGCTGATGCTATTGCCGCGGAATTAAAAGGCAATGAAATAAAGGCCGGGAAAGTTTTTTTTAGAAGACTTGATGAATATGTCAAAAATAAGGAATCTGTTATTATTGAATCAACCCTGTCAGGAACCGGATTATTAAAAAGAATTGAGAAATGTAAGAAAATTGGTTATACTATTACTATGCTATTCGTCTTTCTTGAATCTGTTACCCTTTGTAAGAGGCGAATCAGGATACGCGTTAAAAAAGGCGGACACAATATTCCCGCAGCTGATATAGAAAGAAGGTTCTCCAGAAGCATTAATAATTTCTGGAAGAAGTATCGTTTTGCAGCAGAAGCCTGGCAGATTCTATACAATGGTAGTACGCGTCCAGTGGAAGTCGCTTTTAATGAAAAGAACAGTTATGTAATCCAGGACGACGATTTTTATAAAATATTTCGAGGACTTTTATAATGAAAAACCAGAGGAAAGCAAAAATCTCCGATATCAGCGCTAAAGCACTCAGACAATTTGCCGAAAATCGCCGTATTGCTAATAAAGCCGTCCAAAAAGCAATAGAGGAAAACAGGAAACTCGGCATCAAAGATTCATATCAGTTTTCACGGTAGTTATTCGTTTATTTACCTTCAAATCAGCCGTTAAAAGTCAAAAGATATCCTCGCGCAAAGGCGCAAAGACGCAGAGTAAAATAGTCGAAAGTTTAAAGTCAAAAGTCAAATGTCTTTAAAACTATAATACAGTTTAAATGACTCAAAATAGGGGATCGAACAGTAAACCTTTAAACCCAGAACCCTGAACCTTTGAACCCATTATAAAAGATAAGGATTTTGTTAAACTGGAATTATAAAAAATAAAGGGAGAAGTTGTTAATAAAAAAATGCTTACTTTGTTCCTTGTTGGTGTAAAGGTCGTACCTTAAGGTGTATAAGTGCATTTTTTAAATAGGTTCAACCTTTGTCTTGTGCGAAAAGCCGGGGTGGCTTCCTAAAATCAAGACAAAAAGAGGAGAATAGAAGACCCGTAAAATATTTTATTTTGAAAAAGTTTAAAATGTATTCCCTGTTTTTAATCGATAATTGCTAATTGTTAGTTTTGCATTGACCATTAATCTTTTATGATTACCCGGTTGTCTTTTTCTATATTAATTATTCACAAACACGAAAAGAACTTTTAAAATAAACGAGACTACCCATATGCCAAAAACCAAAAACAACAACTCCAAAGAAGAACCAATAGAAAAGCAACTATGGAAAGCAGCCGATAAGCTCCGCAAGAATATTGATGCGGCGGAATACAAACATATCGTTTTAGGATTAATATTCCTGAAATATATCTCCGATGCTTTTGAAGAATTGCACA
>CBDVBE010000279.1:0-9080 GCA_965372145.1 uncultured bacterium
TGGATTCCCGCCAAAAGCATGCGGGAATGACGTTTTCGGCCAGGCACTAATTAGTTTCTGTTAAAGGTTTACATTTGAGATGTTTGCTTGATTATAATAGTCATGGTGAGCGAGCCTGTCCTGAGCGAAGCCGAAGGAAGCCATCTACCATATTTCAAATAATAATAAGGAGTTACCCTTCGAGCACTATTTCCTCCTTTCGTCGGGTGCTTGCTCAGGGTGACATGTTTTTAGTTTCAAATATTATATTGAGAGTTATCCTCAAATGGTCTATATTTAACAGTTATTAATTAAAAGAAATAAACGTTTCGTACACGTTAATACCCGACAATAACTTCTTCACCATCCACCATCACAAAATCAACCTCTGGTTCTTCCTGGAGCAACTCTTCGAGGATATCCTCATTTGGGGTATGGGAGAAGCGCACGCCTATAATATCCGCCTTTTTCCCCTGTTCAAGGCTGCCGATCAGGTGGCTGCATCGCAGGGCCCTGACCGGATTCTTTGTCACCCAGTTGATCATCTCTTTCGCCGGTATATGCGGGTATCGGGTTTTAAGGTGATAGAGTTCATCAAAAAGATTCATGCAGGTCAGACTGACAGGGCTTTCCGTTCCCAGACAGATATTGATTCCCCTGTTTAGTCCCGCTTCCATCGGGAAATTTTTATTACCAAACATTTCATTATACTGGCTGCACAGAACGATTGAGATATTCTTTGCTGACAAAAGGGACAATTCGTTGCTGCTGACATAATTACAGTGGTACAGGATACCGTTGTTCGGTATAAGATTCTTGGTAATTGCATAGAACATGGAACCTTGTTCCGTTTTCCCATACGGCCATTCCTGTTTACGGGTGAGATGGAAGTAGAGATCGCCTGATTGTTCCGAGAATGCCTGTAATTCATCGGTGGTTTCTGCCATGTGGCATGCCCAGAGATAATTATTGTGCTTGGAGATATAGAGAAGCGTTTTATGTAATGCTATGTTTAAAGAAAGAAGCGCGTGTGGGGCAATGCCGATATTTGACTCACGCCGGCTCTGTTTGACACGCTTCTGGAGGGTTTCTATAAGTATCTGATTATCATCGCTCTAGCGGTCTTCGGCGTGAACTTCATACATAACCCACGAGCGGATAAGTTCGTCCCGCAGGACGATAGAGGAAAAATCTGTCCGCGAGGTATCAACTATTGTCGTTATTCCGTTGGCAAGAGATTCGCGAATACCGAGACGGATAATTGAGAGTAATTCATCAGGTGCCGCCAGTTTCATGCTCCGGTCTTTATTTAATGTCCAGGAGGTAGAGGACTCGTTGTCATGCTTGACAGCACCCCTGATAATACCTTCTTCCAGGTGCGTATGCATATTAATGAGACCGGGGAGCAGCAGCCGCTTACCGAGGTTAACTAAGCGATCCTTTGATGTCCTTTTGACAGCACTTCGACGGCCTATTGATGAGATACGGTCCTTGGTAACAACCAGCGCCCCATTCTCCAGAATAGTATTGTCAGGGAGAAGAATCCATTTTGCAAAGTAGACCGTTGATGCCATGATAGAAGAGTCGAGTGAATATTTTATGTCTGTAAAACGAGTATTTCAGTTATATTTAACAGAAACTAATTAGCGATTTTAGCTGTTTTAAAAGCTTTTTTCATTCGATAAAATTAATACGAAACCGGCATGCAATGAAGCCGAAGTGAAGGGCGCAGGGTGATATAATACTACAGAATACGTACTTTTTTAAAACTTGAAGCCTCAGACAGTAAAAGGACGTGTATAAATGCATTAACTGATATATTTTCTTAGAGTATTTATAATTCACTCAGCATACCCTTCTAAGTTTTAAAATATATAATTTTAGGGTACTCTGTTCAGCTCATTTACTTACTTTTTAAGTATTTACTGTTTAACCGGTAAGTTATTAACCAGTTGTTATATACTTTTTTGTGAAAGGGTTCTTATGAAATTCTTGTACAGTGTTACCTTTATGTTGAGTTTTGTCATGTCACTATATGCCCAGGGTGGTAAAAGTTCCGGTTCGGGTGGTATGGCAGGCAGCTTTATTCCGATGATGGTTGTAATGTTTATTGTTATCTACTTTTTCATGATCCGCCCGGAACAGAAGAAACAGAAACAAAAGCAGAATATGATGGGTAATCTGAAAAAAGGAGATAAAGTTCTTACCATTGGCGGTGTTTATGGTACTGTTGGCAATGTCAAGGACGATGTCGTGATGGTTAAGATTAGTGAGAATACAACAGTTAAATTAGCAAAATCAGCGATATCAAACGTAATCACCAATAAGGGGGAGACTAAAGAAATCAGTGAAGGGAAAAAGAAGTAATGTCTGATATCCGAATTTATGGTGATCCGATTTTACGAAAAAAGTCAGAACCGGTGACTGTGTTTGATGATGCACTCAAGGATTTTGTTGAGAAGATGAAAGAGGATATGTATAACAGCGCGGGTGTTGGCCTGGCAGCCCCGCAGGTTGGACGGTCAATCCGTCTTACCGTGGTTGATGCGACTGCCGGGGAGCAGGAACCATATGTCATGATTAATCCTGAGATTACCTATTTCTCTGAGGAAAAATCGGATTATGATGAAGGATGTCTCAGTGTCCCGGATATTACCTTAGCAGTTACCCGTCCCAGTGTCGTGTCAGTGCACGCTCAGGATGAAGAGGGTGATGAATATGTACTTGAAGAGGTCGATGGGCTCCTCGCACGGGCAATTCAACACGAGGTCGATCATCTTAATGGTATATTGTTTGTTGATCGCGTTACACCGGTACGCCGTCAACTTATTTCCGGAAAATTAAAGAAACTTGCAAAATCACAACAGAACCTGTCAAAAACTTTTTAGTATTCTGTGCATTATTGGGTTGTATTTACTCAGTGGATGTGCAGGTTCTACTGTGTTCGTGCCGAATCCAAAAGGCAGTTCAAAGCCTCCCCGGAAGCGGCCTTCTGCTGTTGAGAAACCTGTTTCACAGGTTAAGCCCCCAATTCAAGAAGAAGAGAAGGAGAAGGCATCTCCGGCTGATGACCTTGATTTTGCTCTTGCATTTGCTGATCCTGATAACACGGTCCCGGCGTCTCAATCTGAAAAAGGGACTATTTCCGGAACGGTTTCCAGGTCATCTTCGCTTCAGCGGGTGTTTTCCGTGCCGAGAAACATCGTACGAGTCGCCCTGCATCGGAATCTTAGCCGCTTGACGGTGTATTCGATAGGGACGGTTGCTATCCGCGCGACGAAAAAATATGGTAATAAAACCTGTCGCGGCCGTATAGCGATAAAAGGTGCTAAACGAAAAAACGGCCATGCCCGTGCTATTCTGGAAACATCTGCAGGTGGCACCTTTGCCGTATTCCTTCCCTGTACATTGCGCACTCGATCAGCCCATAATTACTTTGAGCTTGATGAGAACAGTTACCGGGGGGCACTTATCCTGATACCGGGGAACGGTACTTCATTTTCTGTTATCAATTACTGTGAGGTTGAACAATACCTGCGCGGCGTTGTCCCATTGGAAATCGGAAAACGTTCGGAAGAAGATATCGAAGCGGTTAAAGCACAGGCTGTTGCGGCACGCACCTATACGTATAAAAAAATTATCAAGCGGCAGAAAGCACCGTTCGATCTTCTCGCGACTGTTGAAGATCAGGTGTATGGTGGTGTGACGGCTGAATATCCTTTGAGTGACCGCGCCATCCGAATGACAAAGGACAGAGTAGCTGTATACGGCGACAGCCTGATTTATGCCTACTATCATTCAACCTGCGGCGGGGTGACTGCAAATATTGCGGATGTCTGGGGGAAACAGCCGTTTCCCTATCTTCAATCAATACGGGATGTGGACAGGAACGGAAAGGCGTATTGTGCTATTTCCAACTATTTTACCTGGCGTGAATCGTGGAGTACGACAACGCTGTCCTCATTTATTAAAAAATACAGCAGCAGGGCTTTCCCCAATCACCCTGCTTTCAGTGGTGCTATTACCGGTATAACGGTGCTGGGAAATTTTCCCTGCGGAAGAGTCTCGATATGCAGGATTAACACCAGGGCCGGTGAATATAAATATGGAGGTGATAAGATCCGCTTTATGCTGCGGAGGAATATAGCGGGCCGTCCGATTTTACGCAGTGCCCGTTTCTCGATTCAAAGTGTTAACGCAAAAAAGGTTTTTATCAACGGGCGCGGGTATGGCCATGGGGTTGGTATGTGCCAGATGGGCGCACTTGGAAGAGCGCGTGCCGGTCAGTTGTTTCAGGAAATCCTGCAGGCATATTACAGAGGAATCAGGATCGCTTCAATAAAAGTAGAGGCAGGCCGAAAGACACTCGTATATGACTAATGGACAACAGGAACAGGTAACGAAGTTTACCACTTTCGGTGGTGTGTTCACTCCGTCGATACTGACTATACTCGGTGTGATAATGTTCATGCGTACCGGTTTTGTTATCGGTCAGGCTGGCATCTGTCATGCATTGATTATGCTGGCAATTGCAAAAAGTATTACCATCCTGACCACCTTTTCCATTTCAGCGATTGCGACTAATATCGAAGTAAAAGGCGGCGGAGCCTATTACCTTATCTCCAGAACACTCGGGCCTGAATTCGGCGGCACCATCGGCCTTGCGCTCTTCTTTGCACAGGCATTATCGGTACCTTTTTATATCCTTGGTTTTTCCGAAGCGGTCATGATAACTGTCTCGCCCTATTTCCCTGCGATCACCTCCTATTTTGATTATATCACATTCAGCACTGCAATCATTCTCTTTGCTGTGGTGTTTAAAGGGGCGGAGGGGGCCATTAAGCTCCAGTATATCATCATGATTATTTTAATAATCTCAATTGCCACTTTTCTTGGTGGAGCATTCCTCAGTTTTGACAAAGCCCTGTTTCAGAAAAACTGGGTTGCCGACTACAGCGGGTCTTCCTATAATTTCTGGTTGGTATTTGCTATCTATTTCCCGGCGGTAACCGGTATCATGGCAGGGGTTAACATGTCGGGTAATCTAAAAAATCCGACCCGGTCAATACCCCTGGGAACCTTTGCTTCAATCTTTGTCGGAGGAATCATATATGCCGCCCAAATGATTTTATGCGGCGGTTCAATTCCCCGTGAAGAGCTTATTGCGGATTCATACGGCAGTCTTCTTAAAGTCGCAGTATGGGGATTGTGGTTCTTCGTTTCGCTGGGTGTGTTTGCTGCGACACTGTCAAGTGCACTCGGTTCTTTTCTCGGCGCACCGCGCATTCTTCAATCGTTAGCTCAGGATAATATCCTGGCACCGGCAAAACCGTTCGCCAAATTGTCAAATAATGGTGAACCGCGACGCGCACTCTGGCTTACCCTTATCATTACCCTCGGAACGTTGTATTATGCCCGTGGGGGAAGTGGCGGTAGTGCGCTGAATACCGTCGCCATGGTCGTAACCATGTTTTTCCTGTGGACCTATGGTATTACCAATGTCGCAGCTTTTGTTGAATCCTTCGGCCGGAATCCGTCATTCAGGCCGCGGTTTAAATTCTTCCACTGGATACTTGCACTGCTCGGTGCAATCGGTTGTATCGGTGCGGCATTTCTTATTGATGCCCTCGCAGCACTTGGTGCTGTTGCGGTTATCAGCGCGATATATTTATACGTTCGTAAATTTGTTTTAAAGACCTCATTCGGCGATGCTCGTCGTGGTTTTTTCTATTCATTGGTACGGACGAATCTGTTTAAACTTGAGCAGGCGCCGATGCATGCCAAGAACTGGCGTCCTACCATCGTGGTGTTTACCGGGAATCCGGATTCCCGGTTAACCCTTGCACGTTTCGCCGACTGGCTGGGAAGCGGACGGGGTATTGTTATTCTGGTCAGCTTGATTATCGGCAAGCTGAACGTGAAAATTGAGCAACGCAAGCATATGATCAATATCCTGAATGAGTTCATTAAAAAGAATAAAATCCAGGCATTTCCGCAGGTACTGATTACACCACATATCGATCTTGGGTTAAACCAGCTTCTGCAAAGTACCTCCATCGGCCCGCTTAAGCCAAACCTTGTCATACTCGGCTGGTCAGGTGATCCTGAAAGGGCGCAGTTTTTTGTGCAGCATCTCCACACAGCCCGTATGTTGAATATGAGTCTGATCCTGCTGCATGATAACGGCCTGCCGGTTCTTGAACGGAAGAAGAAAAAACGGATCGATATCTGGTGGCGAGGAAACGAGAATGGGTCCCTCATGGCTATCCTGGCCTACCTTATTTCGCTTACGAGTGATTGGGGCAATACTTCGATCAGGTTTCTGCGTGTTGTTCGTGCAAACGAATCCCATGAGCAGGCCTTTGTTGAGTTAAAAACACTTGTTGAGGCATCACGTATGTCTGCAACAACGATAAATATTGTCGATTCACAAAAACCATTTCCTAAAATACTGCATGGTTATTCCCACGATGCAACGATTGTCCTTCTCGGTTTTCAGATTCCAAAGGTTGAGAAAGCTGCTGATTTTCAGGCACTCTTTACCTCCCTTTTGAAGGGCTTACCCACAACCTTGCTGGTCAATTCGACTGGTGAGGCGGATTTAATGGCCTGAAGGAATTACGATTAATTCAATTTTTTCCGCTAATTAGTGTCTGTCCGAAAAGTAGGCAAAACTGTCATTTCGACCGAAGGGAGAAAGTACAAATTATACAATAGAAACAATCCCGATGTTTTTTATCGGGGTTGATCCTCCTTATTCCTTATTCTTCAGAACGGAGTGACAAATCTTTCTTTTTTAAGAATCAACAACTTACAGATTTCTCCCTTCGGTCGAAATGACAAAAATCATGCGTTTCCGGCCAGACACTAAATAGCCTGAAAATCCGAAAGTATCAGTAAAATTCTAAAATTTATATATATTAATTAATATAAGGGGGACAGAAAAATAGATCCACACTTTAATCATACGGAAGCAAGGAATGAGCGAAAAATATGAGGCTCCTCAAGAGCAGAATGAAAAGGCATTATGGGAAAGCGAAGAACGATTTCGAAAAATATTTGAATGCGGGGCAATTGGTATCATTCTGGCCTGCCCGGATTATACCTTTAAAGATGCCAATCCAAAATTCTGCCGCATGATTGGGTATACAAAAGAAGAACTGCAGTCAATGACCTTCCTCGATATTACCCATCCTGATGACATAGAGAGTAGTAAAACCATGAAAGTAAAATTACACAGTGGGCAGATCTCACAATTTAAAATCGAGAAACGGTATATCCGTAAAGATAAAAGGATTATGTGGGGTGCTACAACCGTATCAATTGTCAGGTCACCCCAGGGAGCGATTCTTTATACCATCGCGTTGATTGAAGATATTACCAAGCAAAGAAAGGCGGAGATCGAAAAACAGGAACTCCAGGAAAAGCTTGCCAGATCAAAGAAGATGGAGTCACTCGGACTTCTGTCGAGCGGGATCGCTCATGATTTGAATAATATTTTATCGGTGATCGTCGCCTATCCTGATGTCATTCTGATGGATAAGACTCTCAGTGAAGAAACAAAAAATAATATTGAAATGATACGGAATTCCGGGAAGATGGCCGCAGAGGTGGTGAATGATTTATTAACCATTGCCCGCGGGGTTGCGATTGAAAAAAAGAGTATGGATATTAACACTGTAATTGAGGAATATACCCGTTCTCCTGAGTATTTGAAACTTAAGGAACTGTATCCAACAGTGTCAATAAATACGGATCTCGATATGGAGTTGTTTCATATCAAGGCATCGTCCAATCATATTAAAAAGGTCCTTATGAACCTGGTGACGAATGCTGTTGAAGCAATAAGCGATAGCACCGGCATAGTGACTGTTTCAACAACAAACGAGCTGGTGGAAATACCCAAACGGGGATATATGACGATACTTCCGGGAGAGTATGTTGTCTTGAAGGTTATTGACACTGGAGAGGGGATTTCTCGGGAAGATATTGAACAGATATTTGAACCTTTTTTTACACGAAAAATGCTGGGAAGAAGCGGATCCGGGCTTGGCCTTGCGGTTGTATGGAATATCGTACATGACCATGGCGGATACATTGATGTGAAGAGTGACTCAAAAGGAACAACATTCAAATTTTACTTTCCCAAAACTGAAGAACAGGAAGTTGCCCGGGAGGGAAAGGGGCTTTACGATATTTATAAAGGAGATGGACAGAGCATTTTAATAATTGATGATGAAAAACAGCAGAGGGATATGTTAAGTAATATGCTTGAGATACTGGATTATGCGCCAAAAGCTTTTTCAACCGGTGAAGAAGCGATCGATTATTTAAAGAAAAATACCGCTGATTTGATCATTCTTGACATGATTTTAAGTAGCGGAATGGATAGCCGGGAAACCTATGAGAAGATACTGGAGCTTTACCCTGATCAGAAAGCTATTATTGCGAGTGCTTTGTCGTGTCCGGATGGTATGCCGGAAACACACTCTTCAAATCCCGGCCATTATATTAAAAAGCCCTATTCCCTGGAAAAGATAAGTTTAGCAGTGAAAGAAGAGTTACTAGGATAAACAGTGTGTTGAGCGGGAAGAAACGGTTTTGGGGTGTGTATGGTTTTATGCGTATGTATGATTTTAGTGGTATGTAATAAACCGTAGGAGCACAAAATTTTATACCTCTGTTGCGATATAAAAAACAATCAACATAAGAACATTATACATTATTTGTCGTTCGTATTGTATCTCGTATCTCGCTTCCAGACGTTAACCTTTCCGGGAGTATTCTTCTGATTTCAACAGGTAATGCCGGATATAAAGGAAAATAGTACAAAACAGGAGTATCAATTGTTAAACCTGGTTTTTACTATGCGTAAAGGTATAGTAACATCATTTAACAAAGGGAGATAGTATGATCAGATTGTCTTTTCTTGTCTTAATCGTTCTTTTTATTTTTAACTGCGACGACTCGGTCTCATCCGGCTCTCCGGTAATAAATACCGAGGAGTGGGAACTTACGGTTCCACAAACACAGAATTATGCCGACCTGACGATTAAAAAACATGAAAATCAATCAATTACCTGCACGGGGAATTGGTATTA
>CBDVBE010000280.1:0-9067 GCA_965372145.1 uncultured bacterium
ATTTAACTATTCTTTGTTAATGAAAGAAAATATTTTATTTTTCATTCGGAAACAGGGCGATTGTTTCGTCTTCCGGTTAGAGAAATGATGAAAATCTCAAATACGATAGAAATAAAAGGTACCCCGAAGAGAGTTTTCTATTGGCTGAGAGACTCTGGTAGTAATAAAGACTGATAAATGAAGAGGTGTTATGAAAAATGTACTCTCCTTTTTAATAATAGTGTTATTAGTACAAAGTAATCTCTCCCAAATTGTTTATAATAATCCAATAACTTTTAAGCAATATCTCAGATCAGCTTTTGAAGTAAGCCAAATTCAATTGTCTGAAAAGAATCCCGAAAAAATAAAAGATTCTTTTAAAGGTGAAAAAATTGTTCAATTTAGCTTCGGAGTATTATCAGCTACAACAATAGTAACTGGATTGGTAATGCTTATTGTAGGAGAAATTAATGAGGATAAATACTTTGAATTAGCACTACAGGTGGAGGAGGAGTATAAAAATGCTACAAATATTGATGATTTTAAAAAATATAAAGAAAAATATGACCTGTATTATGACAAATTAGTGCAAAGTCAAAAAATATCAAAAAGCGGTGTGTTTATGCAATTAGGTGGCGCTATTGGTTTAGGTGTTTCATTTCTTTGGCGATTTGGTATTAATAAACGGAAAAAATGGGCTGATCATAAATCAGATAAAACGCTTTCATTAATAACGGCAAAGAATCGATGAAAATAACAGGAAATAAAATCGAATTAAGACCTGCCCTTGAATCCGATCAGGCTGAGTATGATGATAATGTGTTTATGGTGAAAACAATTAGTGAAATAAATCGGTAAATTCCATATTGATTTCCTTGGAGAAAGATATTATATTGACCTTATAAGTAGGTCAAATGACCTATAAAGGAGGTCAAGGTGGTTGAGGTACTTTTTGGTTCTACAAACAAAGAACGAATCTTAATTTTTCTAAAAGCTCGTCGTGAAGGGTATGCCCGGGAAATTGCCCGTTTTTTCGAGGTTGATCTTGATCCTATACAGAAGCAGCTTGAACGGCTTGAGAATGGTGGGGTAATCTACAGCAGAAAGGCTGGCCGAACCTTACTTTTTGCTTTTAATCCGCGATACCCGTTTTTAAAGGAACTTTACCAAATACTTGACAAGGTGCTGAGTCTTTATCCCCCGGAAATACATCAGAAGCTCGTGCTCAATAGACGAAGACCCCGCCGCAGGGGAAAACCGTTATGAAGAAAATTAAAAATATGAATCTTGGCGAATTAGCGGCATTTGTATCTTCCCATCTTAGGGAACATGGAATTAATGCAGTACTATCCGGTGGCGCATGTGTTGCGGTATATTCATTAAACCAATATCAGTCATATGATCTTGATTTCATCGAAAATTTTTCAACCAGCCTTAAAAAGTTAAAAGAAATTATGTCGTTGATAGGATTTATGCCCGAGAACCGTTATTTCAAGCATCCGGATACGCAGTATTTTGTTGAGTTCCCACCAGGCCCGTTAACCGTTGGGGACGAGCCGGTCAAAGAAATCATCGAACGTGAATTTGTGACTGGAACCCTGACGTTGATATCTCCAACGGAATGTATAAAGGACCGTCTCGCCGGGTATTATCATTGGCATGACGAGCAATGCCTGGAACAGGCAATATTAGTAGCGGCAAATGAGAAGATACATATAAATGAACTTAAAAGATGGTCTGCACATGAAGGGAAATCTGAAGAATTTAAAAGAATAATGAACCGCTTGAAAAAGAGTGAAACAAAAGGTAGAAACCTTTAGTCATAAAAATTGAATGGAAAACGGCGGCGGTATGTAATCATACCTTAAACTCATTTGTACGTTATGAGAAAAAAACAACAACAAACTATTCTAAAACAGATATACGATTGGTTATTCAATTCCTACGGCCCCCAGGGCTGGTGGCCGGTAATGATTCACCGGGGGAAGAATCCCACCATGACCGGGAATTTCAGGGGGTATCATCCGGGAGAGTATACCTATCCGAAAAACAGCTCACAACGGTTTGAAATCTGTATAGGCGCAATTCTTACCCAGAACACCGCATGGGCTAATGTTGAAAAGGCACTGCTTAATCTCAAACAGGCCGGGAGCCTGTCTCCCCGCAAAATACAGCAACTTAACGATCAGAAATTGAAGGAACTGATCCGACCGGCCGGTTATTATAATCAGAAAGCTCAGTATGTACGAAATTTCACGGAATTGTACCTGTCGCTGAAAGGACGCGTACCCGGCCGTGATGAGATTTTGTGCTGTAAAGGGGTTGGGGATGAGACGGCAGATTCGATGCTGCTCTATGCCTATGGCCTTCCTGAATTTGTCATTGACGCCTATACCAAAAGAATTTATTCTCATCTCGGATTTTGTAAACGTGATGTGAAATATATGGATTTGAAAATGCTGTTTGAAAGTAACCTGCCTGAAGAGGTGATACTCTTTCAGGAGTACCATGCACTTATTGTGGAACATGCGAAGCGGTACTATAATAAAAAGCCGTATGGTATTAGCGATCCCTTATTACAGGTATTGAAATAATCCCCTTTTTACTTCATGACTCCCGCGTTGTATTTTGAATGCTTATTATGCATAATAAAACAAGTAATAATCACTCCATGAAGACACGTATTGCAGCTATAATTCCAACCTATAACAATGCGGCAACCCTTGCAGAGGTCATTGAAGGGGTAACGCGGTTTCTGCCGGATATTATTGTTGTCAATGACGGCTCAACCGATACAACGGCAGATATATTGGCCAACCGGAATGATTGTACAGTCATTTCCTTCTCTGGAAACCGCGGGAAGGGTTGCGCTCTTCTGGCCGGGTTTGAAAAAGCGGAAGAATCGGGTTTTACCCATGTGGTCACTATAGACAGTGACGGACAGCATTTGCCTGAAGATTTACCGCTTTTAATAAAGAGCATAGATACCGATCCGGAGGCCCTCTGGATCGGTAATAGAATACTTCCTTATAAAGAAGGAGAAAAGCCGCCGGTACGGTCGAGCTTCGGAAGAAAGTTCGGTAATTTCTGGTATCGTTTCAATACCGGTATTGTTCTCCACGACACACAGTGCGGCTTCCGCGCATACCCGCTTAAGGAAATCAGGGCGTTGCCCTGTCATGGTAAACGGTACGAGTATGAGCAGGAGGTGCTGGTTAAAGCTGCATGGAACGGTATCCCTGTTAAAGAGGTTCCGATACGACTCTATTATCTCCCCGCAGAGAAAGTTGTTTCGCATTTCAGGCCGGTTCGTGATTTTTTGCGCATCAGTAAAGTGAACTCAAAGGCGGCGATCACCAGGATTCTTTTACCGGTAACCGCATTAGAGGTGCCGGGGGCAACGTGGCGGGAAAAGATCGTCGCACTTGCAAAGCATGAATTACGGGCGAATACCTCACCGAAGAAAGCGGCATCATCCGTCTCGCTGGGTGTATTCATGGGTATATTTCCCATTCATGGCTTTCAGGTTGCCACGCTGATGGGATTGACCTTTCTGCTGCGGCTTAATCGGCCCCTTGCCTTTTTAGGGGTGTGTGTATCCTCTCCGCCTTTTATGCCGTTTCTTATTGTACTGGCCGTTGCCACCGGACGGTTGGTACTGCCGTCGGATATTATCACATTGCAGGGGCAGAGGACCGCTCAAATTCTGGCACAGGGCGCACTGGAGTTCATTGTCGGCAGCACGATTCTATCCATTGTTGCAGGTATTGCCGCCTATTTTATCACCTTCCCGATGTTTCAACAACTTACCCAAAAACGGCTCTTCAAGAAGCAGGGGCCTTCATCATGATTGCGCAGTGTGCACAGTTCCTCAATCGCCACCGGAGGCTCTCAATTATTGTTACTATAGCGGTCGTGATATTCTGTGCCGTTTTTATAAGTAAAGTGTCCTTTTCTCAGAGTGTACTGGACATGCTTCCACTTGAAGATCATGTTATTGCACAGCATGTCCGCGTATTGACTGTTTTCAACACCATGGATCGTATTGTCTTTGAATTATCCGTTTCTGATACGACAAAGAAATTTAACCGGCTTGCTGAAACCGCGCGAAGTGTCATGAGTCTCCTTGCACAGAGCGGGCAGTTCGATTTTTCCCAGGAGATATCCGCGGCTGATTTTTTCCTGCTGCGGAATCTGATAATCCGCAAGTGGCCGGACCTTTTCACCAGGGAAGATTCCCTGTGGGTTTCAAGGCGGCTCGTGCCCGATTCATTATCCGGACGTCTCGAACGGACGCTGTCCGGCCTGTTTACTTTTGCAAATGCTTCTTCGACAACCTTCATGCTCAAGCACGATCCCTTCAATTTCAGCAACCTGGCACTGGCAAAGCTTGCTGCATTTAAACCGGCGGAAGGAATTACTATTGAGGATGGATTAGTAACAAATAAGAAACATGATCGGATACTGTTCTTTGCACAGACTAAAGAGTCCGGTATGGCGGCTGATTATGCCGTGTCTGTAAAGGAAGTTATCTCTTCGGTGCAGGACTATGCCCGGAATAATGGATTCACCTTGACATGGATGGGGGCTATTCGTGCAACAAATGATAATAATGATACAATCCGGAGGGATATACATCTCACGCTGCCAATTGCAGTTATTCTTATTTTTGTAATCTGTTTTCTGGTCTATAGACAGGTCTCATTTGGTTTTCTGACATTTATCCCGACCGTGCTCGGTATCTGCCTGACCCTGACGCTGTTTTCCTGTTTTACGGAGTTGTCGATAATTATAATCGGATTCGGCGCCGCTCTGCTGGGCATCACGGTTGATTATGCCATTCACTATTTATTCCAGGTTGATGATGTTCCCGAAGATACCGATCCGGTAAGGACACTCACCGGCCCGATCTTTGCCAGTGCCCTGACCACCGCTGGTGCGTTCCTTGTGCTGGTAGTCGCCGGTATACCGGGATTGGCACAGCTTGGCGTTGTAACTGCTACGGGTATTATTATTGTTGCCTTTCTATCCCTTACGTTACTGCCGGTATTTGTCAAAAAATCTCATTCCCGCTCCTCTTCCAAACCTCGATTATTGCTTGCCGGGCTGTTTGAACGGTTTTATACAAAACGATTCGACCGGATACTGTTACTCCCGGTACTGTGTATAGCAGGAGTCACCGGCTTTTTTATACCGCGCCTCTCCTTTGACGGTGATCCGGACAGTTTGAACGGGATGAAACCTGCGACTATTGCTGCTGAAAAAGTTCTTGCTCAGCATTGGCCGGGAATTCACAGCGGAACCTATCTTGTTGTTACCGACACCTCTTTTGAAACGGTTTGCAGAAAAGCGGAACAGCAGTTGCAGCCGCTCGTGGATACCCTGTTATCGGAGGAGTTGATTGCACCGGCCGCACTGTTTACGCAACTGCTCCCTTCCCTGGAGATACAGAAGCAGAACAGGGCACGATGGGAAAAGACCTTTACACCGGTGAAAAGTGAGATGATGCGTTCCGCTGTGCAATCCGTTGCTGAGCGTTTCGATATAGAACCGGAACAGCTGTATCAGTACAGCACTGATATCCTTTCTCTCGATTCATTGTCTTTTCTTACCGCGGAAGATTTTCCTGAATCATTTCAGTATGCTGTCTTCAGGAATTTTGTGCACCATGATGATTCTCTCTGGTATGCCAACATTCCGGTTTTTCCCATAGCAGACAATGCATGGAATACTGTTGATTCCCTTGCCGGACATCATGCTGTGCTTGCGGTGAATGATGACATTCTTGGCTTGCGGCTCGTGGATATTATTAAAACGGGATTTATGAAATGTGTTTTGTATATACCGCTGGTGATTGTCTGCATACTGCTTGTTATGCTGCGCGATATCCGGGCTCTGATAATAACAATCCTTCCGGTAATCCTCGCTACGGGAATAACGTTAGGTCTCATGGCACTTTTTAAAATACCGGTCAATATTGTTTCACTGATGATATTTGCCTTTCTTTTCGGTCTTGGTATTGATTATGCGGTGCTTATGGTATTTATGGGCAGAAAGGGTCTGGCAGAACAGAAAAATTATATCCCCCACGGAGCGGCAAGTATCACGGTCGCTGCATGTACTACTCTTGCCGGATTAGGAATATTAGCACTTGCTCGCCACCCGGTCCTTACCGTGCTCGGTAAAACCGGCCTGATCGGCATTCTTTCAAGTTATTTCTGCGCAATTATTTTTATTCCTATGTTATTAAAGATCTTTTATAACCGTTCAGAGGTTCAGAGTTCCATGTTTAAAGGTTAAATCGCCTTTTTCTGAAAAAAACGTTGTGATGATGCTTGAGTTTGTAAACATTCTTGAGATTTTGGATTTTGGATTTTGGATTTTTTCAATCCACAATCAACATTCCACAATCCGCAATCAAACAATTTTGGATTTTAGATTTTGGATTTTGGATTTTTTCAATCCCCAATCCGCATTCCCCAATCCGCAATCATACAATTTTGGATTTCAACCCTGAACCCTGAACCCGTGAACGGTTATTATAGGTATTATACTGAGAAATCCTTAAGCGGAATTGATGCAGGTATTTGATCCGCTGATTTCTCGAAAAGTTCATTGGGAACCCAGCGAATGGTAAGATGCCTGAGATGCAGGAAAGCTAATACTTCGATAATTGCCGAATACCACGATTCCGTCGTGGCGATAAGAAGCAGGTCTGCTTTTTGACGGCCGAGTATCGACCGGATATTCTTCAGATTCCCCAATATGGGATACCCTTCAAATTCACCCGGCATGGTTTCACTATCTTCGATCGGCCAGATAATGCCCGATATCCGCGCGGATTTATCCTTTTCAGTCTCCTTAATAAGCGCTGATGCTATGGGGCCGTTTCCCAGTATTACAACTTTGCCGGTAGTAAATATCCACTCCTTGAACCGGGTAAGCACGCGAGGCAGTATAGTCCGCCACCCGATAAGAACAAGCGGGATACAGATTGCTGATAAAGCAAATGCCATGCGTGAAAAAGCCATTGCTTTAATGAAAAAGATACCGGTGAAAAAGAGTATTGACGCTAAAAACCCGGAGATAAAGGCGTTCCTTTTAGTATACCGCTCAGACGAGTATATGCCCTGATATACATAGGTTAAAATGAAACATACTGACATTATGATATGCATACCGATCCAGAGAAATACTTTGCTGCTGATATAGGGTATATCCGCAGGTAAGAAATGGAATCGTGCGGTAGTAATAGCCCACAGGGTAGCATTGATGAATAAGAGATCGATAAAACATGCTGCAGATGATTTAAAGAAAACACCGGCAACATTCAGAGCGCCAAGAATAAAAATATTTATCGTCAGAAACCAGCCAGGAAAGAAAGCTCCGTATGAATGCCGGTACTTTTTTGAAAAGATGATCATAGCTTCCCAGAACGCAATACGGGAACGGATGACATTCTTTGTACAACTTTTGCCCTTAAAATGGATAATCTGTGTGTCGGAATTATACCATACTTTATACCCAAGCCGGCGGCATCTGGCACAGAGATCAAGGTCCTCGCCATACATGAAGAAAGCCTTGTCAAATCCACCGAGTTCTTTACACAGAGAATGACGCATGAACATATACGAGCCTGAAATGGCATCAACTTCCATGCTGATGTCTGGGTTGATATGGGTTAATTTATACTGGCCGAACCGCGCACTCCCGGGAAACAGCTTACTCAGGCCCGAGAAGTGTGCAAACGCATTAAACGGTGTAGGAAAACTCCTTCGGCAATGTGGTTGAAACGATCCGTCCGGTTTGATAATCTTGGGTCCCATAATTCCCACATCCGGATGGGAGTCAAGAAATTCAACTGAAACTCGAAGGGTATTCCGGGAGATAAGTGTATCGGGATTTATAAAGAGAATATAAGTACCCGAAGCACCCTGAAAGCCGACATTGCAGGCTTTCCCAAAGCCGATATTGTTTTTCAGAGCTATCCAGGTGACGGTGGAACATGCATCGGATATAATCTTTTGAGAGTCATCGCCTGAGGCATTATCGACGATTATAATTTCTGTCTTGTCATAGAACTCTGCCTCTTGAAGGGAGCGTAGCAACTGACAGATTTCATGCGGGACTTTATAATTGACAATAATGATTGAAATGAGTGGTCTACTGTTTTGTGTAGACAATTATCGTTTCCTCTTAATGAAGATGGACAAAAGTCGTAGTTTCCAGAGCAGAACCAGTGCTTCGCGAACTATTTTCGTAGACATTTTAGAAACGCCTAATTTTCTATCAGTAAAAACAATGGGAATTTCAACGATATTAAATCCCTGTTTCCATACATGAAAGTTCATTTCAACCTGGAAAGAATAGCCCGAGGAGCCTACCCTGTTGAGATTGATGCTTTGAAGTACATGGCTTCTGAAACATTTAAACCCGCTGGTGCAATCTTTGACTGGAATACCGGCGATCAGCCGTGCCCCGATATTGCCGAAATAGCTCAGAAGCAGGCGGCTCATAGGCCAGTTAACTACGTTGACGCCGGAAATGTACCGGGAACCGATAACAAGGTCGGCATGTTCCGCTGTTTTTATAAACTCGGGGAGATAATCGGGATTATGAGAAAAATCTGCATCCATCTCAAATATTAGTTCGTACTCGCGTTTCAAGGCCCATTTAAATCCACTGATATATGCCCTGCCCAGCCCTTCCTTTTTTTCACGATCCAAAATAAAAATATTATCAAGGGATTGGGATAAATCCTTAACACACTGTGATGTACCGTCAGGTGATGAGTCATCAACTACGAGAATGTGAACATCAGGAAGCCTTTTCCGGATTTCCGGGATGATAAGAACGATGTTTTCACGTTCGTTATATGTAGGAATAATAATAAGAACTTTTTTTTGAGGCATACACATTAGTACGGGTTTGATGGTTGAATATTACTCTTCTATAAAATATAGATATTGTTCACAGGGAATAAGATGTATAGACGTTATCTTTTAGCTGAGTAATATTTCTGATTTCTCAGTCATCCCTGAAACCGAATATGAAAGCTCCTTGATAAACAAACAATAGGAAATTGATT
>CBDVBE010000281.1:0-9031 GCA_965372145.1 uncultured bacterium
GGGCATAAGAGCTACTAAGAAATACCCTAAAGGGCACTTTGTGAATTTCTAAGTATCTCTTTATAGCAGAAAATAATTCCGTGAAGGTACTTATCCAGTTTATCTGGGTTAGAAAATTCTGCATAAAAATAATTGTATCTATGCGTAAAGAGTACATTAATTACTATTTAAAACGGAAATACATTCTTCATCGCTGCGGCATGCCCCCGTTTTCCAGCGATCTTATTCATCCGTTTCATCATTGTTTTCATCGAGTCAAACTGCTTTAGCAGTTTGTTAACATCCTGAACTGCAGTACCGCTTCCCTGTGATATCCGGCGCTTTCTGCTTCCATCAATAATAGTCGGTTTTTCACGTTCTGTAACCGTCATCGAACAGATGATCGCTTCGATCTTTTTAAGCGCATCAGAATCAACTTCCGTATTCTGCAATTGTGACCCAACACCGGGAATCATAGCAAGTAAATCCTGCAAAGACCCCATTTTCTTAATCTGCCTCAATTGATCCAGAAAGTCCTGCAGGGTAAACGCATTCTTGCGGATTTTCTTTTCAAGTTTTCTGCCTTTTTCTGCATCAACAACCTCCTGAACCTTTTCAACGAGTGATACGATATCACCCATGCCCAGTATACGAGATGCCATTCGTTCCGGATGAAACAGTTCAATAGCATCCGGTTTTTCACCGACACCGATAAAATTAACCGGTGCACCAGTCACCTGCCGTATAGAGAGAGCGGCACCACCCCGTGCATCACCATCCATTTTTGTCAGGAAAACACCGGAAAAACTGATCTCCCGATAAAAATCATTCGCCACAGTCACTGCATCCTGACCGGTCATTGCATCAGCTACAAAGAATATCTCCTCAGGATTTGCCAGAGAGCAGATCTCTTTAAGTTCCTGCATCATATCTGCATCAATATGCAGGCGGCCTGCAGTATCGATAATAACAAAAGTGTATCCTTCCCGTTTTGCCTGTTTTAATGCATCGGTGCAGATATCCTGAGGCTTTTTCTCCCTGTCCGAATACACCGGGATACTCAAGGCTTTTCCGAGTGTTTCAAGCTGATCTATTGCTGCGGGGCGATAGATATCGCAGGCAACCATAAGCGGCCGATGCCCCTGCTTGCGAAAATAGAGAGCCAGCTTGGCACATGCTGTAGTTTTTCCGGACCCCTGCAATCCGGCTAACACTATCGTATTTACACGATTTGTATGAAAACGGAACGTCTCAGCAGTTCCTCCCATGAGTACAGCTAACTCCTCATGGACAATTTTAACAAACTGCTGCCCCGGGGTTACACTTTGTAATACTTCACTGCCAAGAGCTTTGTCTTTTACATTTGCCGTAAAATTTTTAACTACTTTGTAGTTAACATCCGCCTCAAGAAGGGCACGCTTCACGTCACGCATTGCTTCTGCAATGTTTTCTTCAGAAAGCTTGCCACGGCTTTTCAGCTTCTTGAAAATGGATTCAAATCTGTTTGTAAGTTCTTCAAACATAATCAATTAATTATTAAAAAAGATACTGAATGTACTATGGATTTTACCTTAACATATCTATGGAAAACCACTGTAAATTAAATTTTGGGGTGATATATACACAAGATATAGTAAATTCGTATATTATATTTGGATTCAAATCCATATTTTTTTCGGGTAATATTTTGGGGGCTTACCACGGTAAGCCCCCAAAACGCTCATAACTAAATAAGGATGGATTAAAAATGGAACATACGTTTTATATGAATCTCGCTTTTCAGGAAGCACTGAAAGCATTCGATGAAGGAGAAGTTCCGGTTGGTGCGGTCATTGTGTATGAAGATACCATTATCGGGAGAGGGTATAATCGGATAGAGTCTCTCAATGATGCAACGGCGCATGCCGAGATTATTGCAATCAGTGCTGCCACTGCCGCACTTTCTACCTGGCGGCTCAACAATTGTATACTGTATGTCACCCTTGAGCCCTGTCTCATGTGCCTGGGCGCAATCCTCCAATCCCGAATAGAGACCATAGTATACGGCGCCAGTGATAACAGACTGGGGGCAATTGAAACATTCCACTATAAAAACCAGGCAGAACAGGCATACAGGCGTTTTCCACAAACTATAGGCACTATTATGCAAGAAGAGTGTCGGGCACTGGTACAATCTTTTTTTCAAAAAATCCGAAAAAAAGACTAAAGTCTTCAGTTTTCTCTCCGATATAAGAAATAGGGAATAGTATACAGTAAAACAGGGAGAAACGGCACGTTCCTTTTCATCAAGGACGGCACATCCTGATGAGACTCCCTGTAAAACCATTTAAACGAAAGGGGTTACTAAAATAAGAATCACCTAATTCGAGATTAACAAGGAGTGTTAATCTAAATACTTTACAGGGAGGTCATTCATGAGAATTAACCACAATATTTCTTCAATGATTACACAAGGGGCACTGTTCAGAACGAACAGGAGCCTTAGTCAATCACTCGAAAAGCTTTCAACCGGTTTACGGATAAACCGGGCAAGCGATGATGCAGCAGGTCTTGCTATATCCGAGAATCTGAGAACTCAGGTTCGCGGTGCTTCACAGGCCCAGCGTAATGCAATGGATGGTATTGCCGCATTGAATATTGCAGAAGGTGCAATGAATGAAATATCGGATATCCTTCAGCGGATGCGGGAACTGTCAATCCAGGCTGCAAACGATACGCTTACCAGTACAGAACGTACTTATACCAATCAGGAATTTGATCAGCTAACTGAGGAGATAGACCGTATATCTGCCGTTACCAATTACAACGGGTTGGATTTAATATCCGATAATACCACCGCAGGTGCCCGTTTAGGTACCGGTACTGTCGGTTCCACCCTCTGGGTTGACGCTAACTATACGTACGGTGAAGATAGTATCACTATTACTATTGACACATTAACAGCAAATTCCAACGGATTGAACATTACCGGATTGACTCTTACAGACCAGGTGAGTGCGCAGAATTCTATCTCGGCTCTGGATGAGGCTATCGGTTCAGTAAATACGGTCCGTGCAAATGTTGGTGCGTTTGTTAACCGTCTGGAACATGCGGTTAACAACCTAATGGTCAGTGAAACGAACCAGCAGGCTGCAGAGTCGAATATCAGGGATGTTGATTTTGCACAAGAAACTGCTAATTTTACCAAAAATCAGATTCTTTCACAATCGGCGACAGCCATGCTTGCACAGTCAAACATGATCCCGTCAACCGTTCTGTCCCTTGTAGCAGGGTAATTGAGGTGTTATGATTAAATAAGAAAAAGGCGGCTTTTTACAAGCCGCCTTTTTCTTATTCTACAATCTTTATGTTATCCCTGAAAGCGAGTACGAAAGCTCCTGGACAAGGCGCCCTTCAGGGTATAAACAAACAATAGGAAATTGATTTCCAATTCGAATTGTGCAGTGGCCATTTCCATGCCCTTCTGCTTAACACACTGTTACTCATTCAATCAACTGCTACTGCAAGGACAGGGCACGGCGTTCCTCTGAGAACCTGTTCTGTAATACTGCCGATAATCTTCTGCCGAAACGTATCCCGGCCATTGGTAGACATTATGATACAATCAGCATTTTCTTTTTGCGCAATTGAGGTAATGGACTGGGCAACGACACCTTCCCGTAAAAGGACCTCCTCCCATGCAACCCCTTCAAGGGAAGCAGCGGAAATATATGGAAAAATTTCCCCGATGTGTATCCCCTGTACTTGTGGAGACTGCTCCGGAAAAATAGCTAAAAGACGCTGAAGCATATCAAAAGAGTGCTCAGGTGACGGGTCCTCTGCAACCGGTATGATTATCTTTTTCAGGGTTACCGAACCGGTTTTTTCATCAACAAATGGTTTTGTCCCAGAAGGGATATACAGGGTAGTTTGCCGGAAATACTGTATAAGATAATCGGTAAGATTCTGTCCGAAGAGCCGACTAATTCCAGTTGCTACTTTTAATCCGACGACGAGGATATCGTGTTGCCGCCGGCGTAATCGTCTGCCGATCTCTTTTTTAGATCCACCGCCCTTAATAATTTTTTTTATGCGGATACCAAGGTCACCTACATCCTCCCGTTTCGAACCGGGCGGAAGTGCTCCCCACTGTTCAAGGACTTTACGAATACTTATATTCTCTACACGCTCCCGTTCTTTCCGCACATCAACCACCTCGAGTTCACCCTTTGATTTATACACCAGGCTGAGCGCGTGACAAAAGGGAACAAGCAGTTCCGACTGTGAGTGAACAGGATGAATGACGGTTAACGATTGTTGTTCCTCTCCATTGTCACGTGTCGCCTCAAATAACGATTCACTCATATACAGCACCTTTTACCGGAAAATTGAGACTGTTGACAATTGGTAATTTTGGTGCAGCAAAATAGCTGCAATAAAAAAATAGTATTCTGTCCCCTATTTGCATATATTTATTTACTAAATCCACTTATTAAAATCTGGAATAAAGGATGATAACATTGTTATTTCGAAATAGTTATCCCTGAAAGCAGGTACGAAAGCTCCTTGATAACATTGTGTAGAAGAAGAATGGTCATTTCCATGCCCCTCTGCTTAACACACTGTTATCCCTGAAAGCAGGTACGAAAGCTCCTTGATAAACAAACAGTAGGAAATTCATTTCCACTGTTTGTTATACTCGCAGTGTATAACATTGTGTAGAAGAAGAAAGGTCATTTCCATGCCCCTCTGCTTAACACACTGTTATATTTTGAATAGGTTTTTCATATTTATTTAGGAGCTCCTGATATGAACACATGGTCAGCGGATTATGCCGAAAACAATATTTACCAATTTAACCGGCTCGAAGAAAAAGGCAAAATAGCTCTCTGTTCCTATCTAAACAGTCGTTTTCCTCCCGCTGTATTCAAAGAACATGTTCAACGCCGCAGAAAAGCTCTTGAAAACTTGTCAGATAACCAAGACATTCTTGCCGGAGTAACCCAGCACTATCCTGCGTGTATCGCTGGTAATGATGTTTCCGGTGCTATTGATGATCTGGCCGGTTATGCAATTTTACTCACAGCCGGTGGTGAAGGTGAACGGCTGCGCCATAGCCTTGCAAAGCAGGGAATATCACGGCACCAGCTGCATAACTTTACCAAAGCTACATTTCAACTGCCGGATTTCTATAAAGATTTCGGCGCGCTGCATATCAATTTATCGATTCTATCACATATCTGCCGGCAAACCGGATTATCCATTCCGGTAATTGTGACAACCGGTCCCGAATCATCAACAACGGCAGAGGTTATCCCCGCAGTCCTGGAAAAATATGGCTCATTTGGACTGGAAAACTGCCGGGTTATTACGCAGGAAGAACGACTCCATCTTTCTTTAGAAGAACAGATTGTCTATACTATGGTACAGGATGAGCCACGACCGGTTACCAATCCTGATGAAACAGGCGGTCCTGTCATGAAATTAAAAAAGCCGATGCCCGGGAGTTCACAAAACACACTGGAATGGCTTAAGCAGTTAGGATGCAATAAGATTATTCTCCTGCAGGGAACTGCTATCTATGATATGAATATGATCAGCACCATTGCCACAGCAGGGAAAAATCATGACGGCTTAGGCCTGGGAATTGCACGTACATCTTTCCGGGAAGACGACCCGTATGGTTCCTACATTTTAGTAGAAGATAAGGACAGTACACGACTTATAATCGCTGAACAGGAGGTACGAAATACAATTACCTGTATGCTACAGGACAAAACAAATAACCAGTATTTACCCTTTAATACAGGATTTTATGCCTTTGATATCACCCTTATAGAAAATCATGACCTGCCTGACTATGCGGCACCACCAAAGGAAATTCTCCCTGATTTACCAAAGTCGCCTAAAATCGGATATGCAGCCACTGATATTATCTCTTTTGCAGAAAATCCGGCAGTACTGACAATCAGCCAAAATTCCTATGGGGTGATAAAAAAAGCTGGTGATCTTAAAAAGCTTTCACAGCTCGGAAAACAGATGGGATTGGATAAAATGTGCAAATCTGTGCATGAATGTTGAGATTTGTAAAACGGAAAAGGCTGTGCTGACTCGCCGTGTTCTTCAGCGGTGAGCATTGGTGTCCTCAGATTTGACCTTATTAAAGGGCTTCATTTGACGGAATGAGGCCCTATTTTTTATTTGAAACATCTTTTTACGTTACCCCTACCAATTAAATTTGCAAACTTTCTGTAATTTTTAGTTCGATATTGTATTCTGCCTGCAACTATTGCTGGTGAAATATTATGTTGTCTAGCATAAATAGTAACTTTATTACCTGAAAAGAATTGATCTAAATCAAGATTAAATTCTTCTGTTAAAAGTGCTTTCTCAGCAAAGGCATCCGCCTCCTGCTCTTCTGTACAATCATCTTCTTTTCTAAGAGTCATATCATCTGCAAAATAATATTGAGAATTTGATAAGTGTTTAGCAATATGGCCTAATTCATGTAATAAAACAAACCAGAAATTGTCTGTTCTGTCATATCGCAACGTCATTCCTACCACTGGTGTTCCATTAGGAAGTAAAAATGCAGCTCCATCCAAATATGTGTTTTTATAGTGTTCTACAATTTGAAGGATAATTCCTCGTTTTGCTAGAAATTCTTTTACAAGACGAGGGCCGTCCTCAAGACAACTAAGAGAAACAAGATTCCTTTTAAAATGTTCATCCTCCAGACAACCTTTTTCGTATTTAACTTCCATTTTTACTTGTGATGCTTCGGCCAAAACGTGAAGGCACCACCCAGTTATAGCAAATGTATTCAGCTTCGCATTTATTCGGAGGCGATCATTTTTACGGCATTTGTATGATGTTAATACTTGTAACCCACCAGATAATTCAATCAGGCCCCTTATTAGCTCCTCTGCATGGTTTTTCGTTTTCTCGACATTTTGGATTAAACGAAAAGCATTTTTATTTATCATTTCTAAGATTGGAAACTTATCAAAATCGATGTCAGCATATTCTTCTGGAAGTTCAGGTAGTGGCTCTGTAATTAATACTTCAATTGGAATACCTAAATTTTTATGTAGTGACTTGATCATTTTAAGTGTAAGTTCTCTTTTACCGGATAATATTTCAGACACCTTTGAACGGGAGCCAATATATGGAATTAATTCTGCTTGAGTTAAATTATTCTGGTCCATAAAAAACTTGATTGCATCGATTGGGTTTGGTACATCGATCGCAAAGTGTTTGTTTTCATACTGCTCAACAAGAATTGAAATAACTTCCAATTCATCACGAAACTCCTTTTTATTTGAGTTCTTTAAAAGGAATTCAATTCTTTCAAGAGCATCTTCATAATCTTTTTTTGTTTTAACTGGTTTAATTTTGTATTTCATATTTCCTCTGCATTTATTTTGTCATATTCATTATGTGTGCCAATAAACCGAATGTATATCCATCCAATTTTATATTCAATTTTTACTATTAGTCTGTATGAATTTCCACCTATATTAAATACGACTCTATTATCTCCAATTATACTTGCTTTTGCAAAGGTACGTTTAACGTCATTTGGTGTCTTCCAGTTCGACCGAAGGGCAATTGCATGCCAAGCTTCAAGGTCTATTTTGGTTTCAGCATGCTGTTTGTAGTACTCAATTAAAGTACTTTTTTTAATTATCCTCATAGCATATCATAGTATATTCCCATTAAAAAGTCAATATGAATGTTCCCTGATTATGAATTTATTAGCATTCCCGATTTGGGAACATATTATTTTGCTACTAGTAATAGTTTCTAAAATGGGTTAATATTTTTGTTATCAAGGAGATTCCTTAATTTAAACAGCGCACCGGTTGAGCTGTTTTCAGCGCCAACCGTATGGTTAAATAATTCAGTAATTTATGTGCCATATTGTAATATGGTAGATTTTTCCGTTAAGAAAATCAAAAACAGTACAGGTTTTTATTAATAAGTTATGCCGGATACTATTTTTATACAGGTTGTATAACAAAGAATTAAATTAAACATATGAAAACAGTTTCAATTCTTAACCATAAGGGCGGTGTAGGGAAAACCACTTTTACCGGAAGTGTGGCCCAGGCACTGGCGCTCACAGGCTTTCGTGTTCTTGTAATCGATAATGACAGCCAGCACAATCTCTCTGCGATGTTTGGCTGCGGTGTTCAAACACCGAATATCCGCGATGCCTACCGTGCCGATAAAGCAAGCGTGGCCAGTACCTTTCTCAAAGCAATCAGGAAAACTGAAATACCTGAACTGCATATTATCACTGCATCCAGTCAGCTCAGTGAATCTGATATCCAGGACCTCTATTTTCTAAAAAACTGTATTGCCGCCTGCAGACTGGAGCGATTTTATGATTATATTCTTATTGATAACGCCCCTGGAATGGATAAACTTCAGGCAGTATCCATCTGTGCAGCCGATGAAATCTTTGTCCCCACGGAGTTAAAGCAGTTTGCCGTTGATGGTATTGTGGAAATGGAAAGAATCCTGCGTGAACGGTATCCCTGGTGTGGCGGTATCACACGTATTATACCCAATTTTTATAAAAATAAAAAGCGTCATAATACCTTTATCATGGCACTGCATAAGCTCTTTCCCGGGAAAGTCACCCAAACAGCGATTCCTGTCGATCCGGTATTCGATGAATTGATAACTGAGGATAAAGTTCTTTTCCTGCATCGGCTGTATTCAAAAGGTGCCGCCTACTATCTTAAAATTATGCATGAACTTTTTAATCTTGATGAGGATGCCGTATGGGAAGCCATGCTGGAAAAGCGTAACCAGCGGCTCCGGGAAGATGCACGGGAACGTTTTCTCAAACGAAGAGAATTTGAAAATGCTCAGGCAGAAACTGCCGGATAAATCGAATTGTCTTTACAAATAAGGATATTGGTACTATGATAAGCAATAAAGGTGAACAGGTTTTTGGTGAGAACACTGATGAAACCCTCGCGGGAAAAATTATCGACCATACGGAAAATAATAGTACCAGTCCTCACTATACCCATCATAATTCGGGCAATGTTGAAAAAAC
>CBDVBE010000282.1:0-8994 GCA_965372145.1 uncultured bacterium
GCGCCTAATGTATTAATTGAATAAAGCAAGGGAATAAAAAAGGCTATTTTACTATCCTTATTTATAAAATGATGAACAAATAAAGGTAGGGTTGTTCCAATTAAAATTGATGAAGGCAAGATAATAAGTGTAATAAAAAAAAGTCTTGTTAAGGATAAAAGGACAAAACTGGACAGTATCGAAGCGTATATTTGGGAAAACAAACTATCAAACAGAAAAAATAACAGAGGAGAGAGCAAAGCAAATACACCAACAAGTATCTCTATAATTCCATATATAAATAAAGGCTTTTTTATTCTATGTATATATTTTCCAGCTAAAAAGCTTCCTAATGCAAGTCCTCCAAAAAATACAGAGATTACAGAACTTGTGGCATAAATGGTAGACCCGAAAACTAAAGATGATTTTCTTATCCAGCAAATTTCATATATTAAACTTACAAATCCTGATAGAAAAAAACAAAATATTGCTATTTTTTCATTAAAAGGTATATAAATTTTAATTTTTTCTTCTTTTTTCCCTTTTAATTTTTTCTTCTTACTTCTCATATTCAATCATATTTCATATAAAGTGCAATAAAACTTATTTCCATATTAAAATAAGCTATGGTTTGCATGATTTGAGCCCATTCTATACTACAGGTAATAATAAAAATTTGGAAAGTGTGAAAGTAAAAAGGTAAACGTGCGGCTTGGCACCTTAATCGAGCTGCTGACTCGTCCGCCAATAAACAAGGCGGACAAGTCGGTGATCTATGTTTACAAAAGGCTATAACACAGTGCTCAGCAGTACAACGAAAGAATTAAAAAGCAGACCAGTAATGATTTTGTCCGTTTTTATTAAAACTCCCTGCTATTTTTGTATCACAATGGTTATCGATGTATTAAATTTCCCGGTCTTCATATGGCACACATAGGTACCTGCAGCGAGATTGTTACTATCATCCTGTAATACAATCGTATACGTTCCCGTTTGTACCGGGCCGTTAACCAGTGTGCGGACAAGTTGTCCCTGCGTTGAGTACAAATCAATAGTCAGATTATCGTTTTTGTTTTCCGGAATTTGATACCGTATTCCGGCATTAAGAAATTGAAGGTCATATGCGGTAACCGGTTTCGGATGTACGGTAATCGCTGTAGGTGCTTCACCAACTTTAAAATCATCGATTGCAATATCACTGCACCAGCTGCTTCCTGTTACACCCCGGATACAAAAACCGACCCGTTCCCCGCTGAAATCCTTCAGGTTCTGTCTAACCTCAAACCATCCGTCACCCTGGTCACCATTTACATGAACAACATCGTTTGTCCATTTGCCACCAACACAAATATCTATGTACAAATCTCCCATTTCCTTGTTGGCACTGAACATATGTGCCCAGAAACTCAGCTCCGGTGAGGACAGATTCGTCACCTTGAATTTCGGCGTAATCAATGAAGCTTTTTTTTGCGGGCTATTGGTGCCGGAAGCCTCGACATAGAAATAGTAGTCACTGCCGGTGGTATAATCACTTTCCGGGCCCGTTTTATCGGGATCGCAGTCAATGCCTTTTCTGGATGGCGTTGCGCCGGAAATGAGTATCCAGTCGATATCATCATCTTTGGCCTGCGCCCATCCCTCTGGCAGTCCCAATACCTCGTCACAATTCATAGTATACGGGAATTGGGTAACGACTTCCCCTCCGGTAACACTGAAATTGTTACTTTCGCTAACAAGCGTGTCCTGCTCAATACTGCTTATCTGAATTTTATAATCATTCCCGGGTGTCAAATCATCGTCGATTTTAATTGAAGCACTGCCGGTATTTTCCGTTGATGCAACCAGTGTCTTCACAACGGAGCTGCCTTTACAAAGGTCTATTTTTACATTACCGTCAACGTTGCTTTCCCAGGTTGTCACATGGAACGTGCCCAGGTCCCATTCCTCGCCGCCTTTCGGCATGGTGATATCCAGGTAAAATCCTACCGGAGCCTTGAAAATATAGGGCGGGCCTGAACCGTCCCCTGACCAGCCATACAGAAAGTATTGCATATCCTCTTCAGCCTCCTGACCGGCCTGCATCATCTCCATTCTTTCATCCAGTACTTTGCGAATAAAAGCCTTGAATACATTCTCCGAATAGAGAGACTCTATTTTCCCATCACCGCCGCCGAAAAAATAAGCACCTGCAGAATACACCCCCTGCTCAAAGGGGGCCATATGCACATCGCAGGCATTCAACACGAGAGTCATATCGTTTAGACCGTTGGAAAGTGCCTGGAAAAAAGTGGTTGTTATTGATTGTCCACCTGAAACTTGAATTAAATTGCTGTTACCATGACCGACAAATCCCCAGATTCTCATTTTCGGGCATGATAAATAATTTCCAACATTTGTTGATGTCTGTTCACCCATGAGTAATGTTTTTGTTTTTAATCCGACCCGTTCTGCAATAAAAGCCGCATACTCAATCGCTTCCTTGGCAGTAGTCACCTCCGTAATACTGGTGGAAAAAAGAGCCTGTACTTCCGGGTCCGGGCAGGTATAACACACATCAGGAGTGTTTCCCTCCTCAACGTAATCTTCAATTACCGAAACCACTTCCGATCCCTCAAGCTCCAGCCGGTAGCATGCTACCAGGTAAATATCAGACCTGAGCAGGTACACAACTAAGTAATCCTCAATACCCGCAGCATTGGTATAGACATTTACATCCGCTTTGTAATACGGCACCGGGGCACCTTCCGGATTAAGTGCGTCACTGACTATCTGTTGTATAGTTTCATGCGACATCCGCGAAGATGCATTATTTATATACCGGGTTTCATAGGTAATACCCTTCCCAAACAGGGATACACCAATAGTAATTAAGACTATAAATGTTTTGAAATAACGGCGCATAATACAGTCCTCATATATCAGGTAAATTTTTTAATTTATACAGGTTGAAAACAGATGATACGGTATGAAAATTTCTCCAGCCCCCTGCAACCTCTCTCTAACCGATAATATAGTAAAGAAGTTCCCACGTTTTATTATTACATGCGCCCGGATGATTAAAATCGTACACAAATCGTGTACGTGGAATTGCCCTGGATCGGGTGTTTTGAAGTGATTTTTTTCTCTGATAATTAAAACGTAAGCTCCTGGACAAGGTGCTCCAGACAAGCCGGCATTAAAACCCTTCAGGGTATAAATCTGAGTCACCTATAAGGTGATAATTTATACTAACAACTAAAATTGTAAGTATGCATTATAGAAGCGGATTGGCTTTTCGCAAATCCCTCTGCTTAGGCCTGAGTTAGGCTGAAATATCAGTCTGAAAGTCAGAGCATTCAGATTCTACTCAGTGCTATCCACTTTGTGGATAACTCATGCTTAACCGGAATGCAATTAATTTTTCCCGCTTTTTGCGCTTGCAGGGTTTGAAGATCCAATATCCACCATTTACAGAGGGCGAGGAATATATTGTATATGTATTAAATACCTTAAAATCTCTGGTAAATTCTTACTAGGAGATAGCAGAAAAAAATTCAGCACAATCGTTAAATATTATGAAAGACTTTGAAACAAAAAAAGTACCTGAGATTGTAAGGGATATACCGGCTAATGATTTTTCGGCGGGTAGGAAAATTATTGTAACTGATATAATCCACCTGTTTTTTAGACCTCGCACTTTTTTTTCCTTGAATGTTGAGTACCCGTTTTACTGTCGAGTTTATGGAGGTTTGGGAGAAAATTCATAATGCTAATTTTAATGTTACTGAATTCAGTAACATTAGAAATGAAAGCGGGTCTAATGGTTTCGTCCTTTCTGCAAAACAGTGGATTGGAAAGACTAATGCCATTGGAATAATTTCAAAAGCAGGGCGTTATGGTGGAACTTATGCACATAAAGATATAGCTTTTGAATTTGCTTCATGGATTTCCGTTGAATTTAAACTTTATCTTATAAAAGAATTTCAACGATTAAAGGAAGATGAAAATAATCGGCAAAAAATTCAATGGAATGTATCACGCACTCTTGCTAAAGTGAATTACGCTATTCACACAGATGCTATAAAAGCAAATTTAATTCCAGCAAATATTGAAAATTTAGAGAAAAGTTTTGTGTATGCTAATGAAGCGGATTTACTTAATATCGCACTTTTTGGGAAAACAGCAAAAGAATGGCGAGAAGAAAAATCAGACTTAAATGGTAATATCAGAGACATTGCGACATTGGAACAGCTGGTTGTTTTATCGAACCTGGAAAGTTTTAATGCTGAATTAATAAAACAAAATATACCTGCAGAGGAACGGTTAAAACAATTAAATAAAATCGCCATTGACCAAATAAAGGTACTTATTGAAAATAAATCTTTAAAACAATTGAGGGAAAGAATTTAACCATTGCTCGCACCTGACTGAAGCAGGTGGAGCTTGGCGTTAGTGAAAAAAATCTAAACCCACCTCAATCAACATTCAATATTTTATACTCCATTATTCGTGAACCGGTAAACACTTGAACAAAACAAATTCCCCGTGACCGCAGATTCGCATTTGTAATGTACTTATAAAGTTGCTGTTTATCGAGCGAGCCCATACATTCCGCGATTATTCTTCCCCGGGCATCAAAGATTTTTATACCGGTGACATTCGAAGAGAGAACAGCGTTTTTAAGTATACCCTTTCCAACTTCAGGATGAACTGCCGTTACACTTGAATCATACACTCCGGCAAGTCTGCAAATGGTGCCAATAGTCATCTGGACTGTATTGAATCCAAGAAGGAAATCCAATTCCGAATAATTCTTATATAAATCGGAGGGTTTATGATAGTAGGGATTGGAATTATTGCCTATTTCATCGGCACGCCGGTTTTCACGAACACTGACTGCTGCAATCCTGTTTTTGAACGGTTCGGAATCGGTCAAGGTCATTTTCGAGCCGATCTCAGCAGGATAATCTTTGGAATATGTCTCGCATCCTTTAACGAGCTCATTGGCAAGCGCGATGGATTGTTGTGCACAGTTGGTGCCTGATTTATACTCGACATCAATATCCGCATCTTCTATCTGATCCTGTTGCCACGGCACGCCATGATCATACAGGACCATATCGTGAGCAATCATTCCCAGCCACAACGGTTCCGGGTATTTACCGCTGCCCACCGGATTTTCTTTTCCCTGCATCGACAGACGGTCTGATACATAGGCCTTACTACCGCTGATGCCGGTTTCTTCACAATTGAAAAGAATGAAACGTATGGAGTAGTGGGTTTTAATGTTGGGATCGAAAAATGCCCGTGCGGCTTCGATGATCAGGGACGTCCCGGAGGCGTCATCGTCCGCAGCTCCGCCGCCCGATCTGCCGTCAAAGTGCGCCCCGATAATATAGCAGCTGTCCGGGGAAACGGAGCCGACTTTGGTACACATGACATTTTTATAGGACGATTGTACGGTGGCTTCATACCCAATATCCTCAACGACAGATTCAAGCCACTGCTGGGCAATTTTGTTGCTTGAAGAGCCATATAACCGATCACCCATATAGGAGAGTTCACTGATGTTAAATTTAAATTTTTCAATGTCAAGGCTGTTCAACACTTTCCGGGCGACCAGGCTGTCGAATTCAGGCGGATAAGCCGATGCCGTTACAACGGTGAAACTTAACAATAAAAAAACACTATTAAGGCATTTATAAAATACCGTGTTCATACTTTACCCCTCCATTTGCGCGAGTATGAATTATACCTGTTTTAAAAAATTCTAATCGAGTTTTATCAAAACAGCAACATAGTACCAAATTTTTAAAAATTATTTTTTATACTCTAATCCCCTACTTTTAAAACCCTGCACTCACCATGTACCTTGTTATTAGTAAACTGAACAATATAGAGTCCCTGAGGCAACATCCTTTTATACTCCAGCCACTTGGATGAAATCTGATCTTCAACAATCTTCCTTCCCTGAGTATCAAAGACCCTGATTCCCCCGGTTGCCGGTACGTGGAAAGTGTGCGTGGAGTAATTCTGCTTCGCATCTTTTATCTGTGTTGGTATTGAATCATACACACCCGCTAACCGGCACATGGCACCGACTGTCATCTGCACCGTATTAAATCCCAGAAGGAAGTCCTTTTCCGAGAAATATTCATAGCGATCTAATGCGGTGTGCCAGGTAGGATCGCCGCCATTTCCGATCTCGCTGAGACGCTGCAGGTCACGGATACTGACTGATGCAATATAATTCTTGAATGGATCAGAGTCGGTATTAGACATGTTCGAACCTATTTCAGCCGGATATTCAGGGGAATAGTCTTTACATGCTTTTTGAAGCTCCTCAGCAAATGCCTTGGATTTATCTGCAGCGGGAGAACCGGCTTTATACTCAATATCAATATCGGCGCCGGGTATCTGTTCACTCTGCGGTGGAAGACCATGGTCATAGAGAAGCATGTCATGGGCAATCATAGCGAGCCATACCGGTTCCCCGTTACCCTGCAGAGGCCTCCGTTCACCGACATAAGCCTTGGAACCATGCAGCCCGGTTTCTTCACTATTCCAGAGGACAAAACGAATTGAATAGCGTGTTTTTATTAGAGGACTGGCAAATACACGGGCTCCTTCAAGCACCAGAGCGCATCCTGAAGCATCATCATTAGCCGATTGAGCCTTGGACACACCGTCATAGTGGGCGCTTATTATATACACACTGTCCGGTGAAACAGAACCTTCCTTGGTGGCATAGACATTATCATATGACGATTGCAGAGTCACATCATCATAACCCAGATTTTCAAGTGTCTCTTCCAGCCAATCCCGCGCTTCCTTATTACCCAGTGATCCGACAGCACGGTGGCCAAAATCAGCAAGAGTTTCAATATTTGATTTGAACTTGTCAAAATCCAGGTTATTTACAACTTTTCGCGCAGTAAGGCTGTCATATTCCGGTGGATACACAGATAATGAAAATAGCGTTTCATTCGCAAAAATACTGGTGATATAGGAAATACACAGTACTACCCCACATGAAAAAAGTATTCTCATTCTTCTCTCTCCCATTTGATGAGATTATTTACATTATCTGTTACCTGGACACAAAAAGCTTAAATGATTTCGACGATGCAGTATTCATATTGTCAAACTCTATCTTACAAAGATATACACCGCTACCGATTAATGCACCCTTTTGATTGGTGCCATCCCATACTATTTTCTGCACACCGTCCTGACCGTGACTCGGAGTAAATTTCTTAATCATCTCACCGGACATAGTATAAATTCGTATTATTGTTTTCAGATTACTGACCGCGTAGAAATTAATTGTTGTAAATCTATTAAACGGATTGGGGTTGGAATGAAAGATTATTTCTGCATTCGGCTCTATTTTAAGTTTCATATCCGTGGAAATATCCTGACATGAGCCATCCGGCAGCATGGGCCCGAGATCATTTCTTGAATCATCACAATCACCTTCATCCGGGCACTCCGGGCAGGTTTCGGGTTTCGGCCCGACCCCCCAGTTATAATAGCCATCCTTGTCAAGGTCCACACATCTGATATCATCATCGTCATATAACTTACTCATCACCGGAAGCTTAAAGGCGGATAAATAAAAATCACTTAAATTTTTTGGCTTCACACTTGAATACCCGTTTTTACCGGAGTTTGTTCCATGGCTGTTTTTAAATACCCATACTGTTTTATCATTGCTGTCTTTCCTGTACCCTACCAGGCTCATAGCATGAGACATGCTCTTGATACCAACATTCAGGGGGCCGTAATGAACGAGGAACTGTTTCAAACTGTCATCCGAAGCATTGCTTCCGGATATATTAATGGTACCTTCATATCGCAGATTTTCTATAGGATTATCACTGCTATCTCCACACACAGGGGAATTCGATGCCTTATACGGAAAAGCGTCTTCCTCCATGATGCCATATTTAACTACCCATTTACTTGCTTTTGACGGACTCCCGCCGTTACACCCTTTACCGTAAGAACATGCATCACTGCACTCCATCAACTCCTGTTCCGCTAAATCCATGTCAATATGGTCGTTATAATAGAGATTGGCCAGCATCTCCGCACTTGCAAGCGTTGAATGTGCCCAGCAGGAACCGCAATATTGTGGTTCGGACTGGTCTTTAATTTTTGTGTCCCAGCCACCGCCAAGCTTGTCTCCATCATAGTAGAGCGACTGGGGATCATTTGCACCATGTCTGTTCCGCCAATCAAATGAGTCAATCATTGTCTGGGTAGTCGAAACTGAAAGATCAGGTGTATTCGAATTGAGTTCAAACACACCGCCAATATAGTATTCAAAGCCCTGCAAATTAGCGAGCATACCATCCTTTTGAAACATCATTTTTTTCTGAGAATAGGTCAACGAAGAGAGTGAAGTATGTCCTGCAGTCCACGCCATGCCCTTCTTTTTGATCGACTCGTTCAACAGATCAATTTTCTGTTTCTCCTGTTCCTCTCTGATCGTTTGTTGTATAGCTGCTATTCCATTTCTCGGGTACGGGACATTCGTAAGGGTAGTGAGTTTCTGAAGAGTCACTGAGGCACCGAGCAATTCAATCCGCAACTGGAACGGTGTTACTGCATTGAGCACTTTTGTCTCTTCACAGGCGTTGTTGACAAAAAAGGACATTTCATCGGCGATCAATGAATATACTTCGTATATCAAATACTCATTACCGCTGTTATCGATTAGAATAACGCGTGCCAGGCTTGCCTCACCGAAAAGAGTCACACGGGCCGTTATACCAGCGCCGAAAATGGCTCGCCGGCCGTCTACATCAACCCGATACCCCTCTAAATCTTCTTTTCCGGTAAAGGATTGGTTGATACCAGCACTTTTCTGGTACTCACTGTTTAATAGAAATGCGTCTCTTGCAAAGGACAGATTGCCGGCTTCTGTTTTCATACTAGCAAGTATGATACAGACTAAGAACAGATAGACAGATACATTTTGTCGAGTAGACATACTATGGTTTCCTCCTTTAGGAATACTTTGTGTTCCCT
>CBDVBE010000283.1:0-8942 GCA_965372145.1 uncultured bacterium
GCCTGTCGGCTGAAACTATTGTGTCCTCTGTGCTTTCGACTTTTGCAATTACCTCTTATGATTAACATAAAGGATGTATATGAAATTAAAGAGCAGTAATAATAAGAGGAACAATTTTTTTTGCTCCTGGAGCGGCGGCAAGGATTCATGCCTGGCAATGTACCGCCATATCAAGTCCTGCGACACCTTCTCATATCTACTGACAATGCTTACCGAAAAAGGAGAATTCACGCGTTCACACGGCCTTCCGTTAAGTGCGATGGTCGCGCAATCCAACGCACTTGGCATACCACTGATAACAGCATCCACGTCGTGGGAAAACTATGAAAATATATTCAAAGAAGAAATGCGATCTCTCTTTGTCAAAGGTATTTCAAAAGGTGTATTCGGCGATATTGACCTGTTACCTCATCGCAAATGGGTAGAACGGGTTTGTGGTGAAATCGGCACTTGTTCCCATTTGCCATTATGGAAAACCGACCGGAAGCAACTTATGCGTGAATTTATCGATGCAGAATTCAAGGCAGTAATTGTTGCCGTAAAAAAGGAGAAACTAAGCATAGATTTTCTGGGAAGGGTAATTGATAATGCTCTTATACAAGACCTTGAAGCAGAAGGAGTTGATGTCTGTGGCGAGGAAGGTGAATACCATACCTTTGTATTCGACGGCCCCATTTTTCAACAAAAAATTGATTACATTATTAAAGAAACACATTCATATAAAGGATATGGTTTTGCAAAGATTACCGTGCAGAATACTGTCGCATTAAAACCTCTAAAAAAGGGAATGGTATGAAAAAAGGATATATACATGTTTACACAGGCAACGGCAAAGGCAAGACTACTGCGGCTATTGGTATTGCAATCAGGTCAGCCGGAGCCGGCCTTAGAGTGTTCTTTGGACAATTTGTCAAAGATATGGTATACAGCGAGATTAAAATCCTGAAACAATTAAGCGAACATATAACCGTCCGTCAATATGGACAGGGGTGCTTTTTTGATCGAAAACCGCAGCCTCAGGATATTGAATCCGCGAAGAATGGACTTGCAGATATTGAAACGATACTCGCCTCAGGTGAATATGATATGGTTATTCTTGACGAAGCAAACATTGCAGTTCATTTTGGTCTTTTTAATGTACGGGAACTTCTCGATGTTATCACGAAAAGAAATAGCGTATGTGAAGTTATTGTTACGGGAAGGTATGCTGCGGATGAACTTATAGAGGCTGCCGATCTTGTGACTGAAATGCGTGAAATCAAACATTACTATACCAATGGTGTTAAAGCAAGGAAAGGTGTTGAACGATGAGGGGAAAAAGGCCTGGACATCTGAGGGAAAATAGCATTCCCGGAAAAAACCATAGCAATGAAACCGTTCAGAAACATGGAAGCATTCCCTATAATGATTTGCGCAGCATGGGCATTTCCCCCGAAAATATTACTGACTTCAGCGCCACGGTGAATCCCTTTCCATTGCCGTTGAATATTCAAAGGGCAGTATCACTCAACCACCTGTCAAGCTATCCGGATGCAGACAATCACGATGCCCTCCTGTCCATAGCGTCATTTTATGATATACCATCCAATTGGATTGCTGTTTCAGCGGGTATGACTGAAGTACTCTATCTGCTTCCGCTGCTCTACAGGAAAGCCTTGCAGTTCTGTCCCACCTATGGTGATTACAGTGATGCATTCAAACTGCATCGCCGCACCCTTGAAAGCATAAGATTTCCCAAAACCGATACCAATTTTGACCATACACTTGATGCCCTCCGAAAGAGAAGCTTTCGTATTGTTCTTGTGTGCAACCCGAACAACCCCACGGGTGAGTACATTACTCCGGATCAAACAGGTGAAATCTGCCGGAAATTTCCTCATGTCATAGTTTGTATCGATGAAAGCTATCAGGAACTTGGTGAAGAGTGTGAATCATCCATATCGCTGACAAAAAAGTACAAAAATCTCCTGATTATCAAGTCACTTACAAAACCGTTTGGTATTGGCGGACTTCGTATCGGTTATGCAGTATCTTCCGGTAACATTATTAATAAAATCAGGAAGTATTTGCTCCCCTGGGGAATTAACATCATCGCGCAACGGATTGTCCCATTGCTTTTTGCGTATATAAGTGAATTTAAAATAAACTGGCACTCAATTATGGTTGAAAAAAATAAAATTGTCAAGGCACTTTCAAAGGCCGGATACGATATTAGCCCGGGACGATGTCCTTTTTTACTGGTGCGTGTAAATCACGCCCCAACCGCACGTCGTTTTCTACTTAAAAAACATCATCTTGCAGTAAGAGATTGCTCCTCTTTTGGGTTTACGGATATGTTACGAATTATGCCGTCAATTCCCGATAACAATAGAATCCTTCTTAATGCTATGTGCCGCGAAAAATATAAGTTACTGCGCTGGACATAATGCAAATTCTGTACTGTTTTCATTTGTTTCATTGTGATTTTCTATGTGTAAATATCGTATATACATATTTGTATTTTATAACGTAATTGTTAGATTCTTGTTAGAACTTAAAAATACCGTTAATAAATATCAAAGGCTCAGCATCGGCATCCGAATCACTTGGGAGCAGTATTTGAAAATTAGGACATATCTTTATGTTTTTAATCGGAGCATATTGAACACCGCCGATAATTTTCTTTTCAATATTCTCCCAGTCACTGGAACTAAAAATATCCACTCTTGCAAAGATATCTACCTTTTTAATTATCCCTGTTGTATATGCAGATACGCCTTGAAGATTACTATCTTCTACTCCTTTATGGTTTCCCTGATAATTATACTCTGCTCCGATACGAAAAATCTTTTTCAGCTTATACCCGATAAAGCCTGCAACAGTAAACTGATTTTCTAACTCTTCATAAGGCATGATATCGCCATACAGGTATGTGCTTAATCCTTTAATAATATGGATCTCTGTTCCAAGTGCTGTTTTGTACTTTCCATCAATATCCTGTGGTTTTTTATACCCTTCTCCATTTATCACAGAAAAATTAACAGCCAGGATATCAACGGGTTTCACTTTTATTGACATGCCCAAATCTGCACTTGAACCATATTTGTATTTATCCATAAACGATTTGTAAATATACCGGTAGTTCCAGAATTTCTCCTGATATTTAAACTGGCTTAATCCATGCAAACCAAAAATTATTGAGGTCTTTGGAATAACACCTTTTACTTCAAAATATCCATATTTCAAATAAGCCTTGTATCGAGGGTCTGTTTTAGTTTCAGTTTCAAAAGCCGTATCAACAGATACTGATGTTATTTCATTAACTCTACCTACATCAAGCATTACTCTACCTGTAAATTTTTTATTTATACTCAGCTTATACCCGAAATATGCCCGCGTTAAATCAAATGCGCTCAAAGGTTCTGCCTCTTCTTTTAAGTCAACATGCCAATTCGCATGAATCTGGCCTTCAACTTTTCCTGTTATGTTCTTTTCTTCAGACTCTTTTGCGAATAAACCCGACACAAACAGAAAACAACAAATTGTTGAAACAATCAAACCCGAACAAAGAAAATCCTTTTTCATTACATTCCTCCTGAAAATGTTTAGCAAACTATTGTAGACTTAATTTTTTACCTTTATAGACTATTGTGCCTAAAAGCGCTTCCGCTTTTTCTACTGCCTGCTCTGAAAGCGGCGCATAGTCAAGCGGCTTCGTGTATTTCTGCCCGTCATGAATCATCCAGTTGAGCAGTTTTACCAGTTGCTTCGCTTTTCCCTTTGTACGGTTTTTATAGTTCTGCTCTTTGTACAGAATAATCCAGGTAAAACTTGCTAATGGATACCCTTTATCCGCATCAGTATCCGTAAGGGAAACCCGTGTATCTGCCGGGAGCTCTTGAGCGGCAGCAAGACTGATAGATGATATTTCCGGTTTAATAAAATTGCCTTTTCTGTTTTTGATACGTGCCTGCGGCATGTTATTATGCAGAGCATAGGCAAGCTCGCAGTAACCGATACTTCCCATCATCTGTTTGACAAGTCCGGAAACGCCTTCGTTTCCCTTTGCGCCAAGCCCTGTCGGCCACTTGACTGATTTACCTCTGCCCACATAGCTTTTCCATTGCAGGCTGACTTTTGATAAATAATCGGTAAAAATGAAGCTTGTACCGCTGCCGTCAGACCGGTGAACAACCATAACTTTCATCTTCGGCAGTTTAACACTCGGATTGAGTCCTGCAATGCGTTTATCATTCCATGTGGTTATATTTTCAAGAAAAATATCCGCAAGTACTTTTGGCGTCAGTTTCAGTACGGGATTCCCCGGCAAATTATACGTAATTACCACCGCACCCAGACACAGGGGAATATGTACTATTTCAGCGGGCGCATCGATTAACTTTTCCCTGTTCATAAATGCATCTGTAGCGCCAAAATCAACTGTTTTGCTCTCAAGCTGACGTATACCGCCGCCGGAACCGATAGACTGATAATTAATTTTTACTCCATACTGTTTGTAATAAACATCAAACATTTTTGAGTAAAGCGGATAGGGAAATGTCGCGCCGGCGCCAAGCAGCTCATTGTCTTTTGCATAAATTGAAAGGAAAAAGTAACTGATAATAAGACAACATAGAAACAGTTTGTGTTTTAGTGTATGCATCATAATGTCTCCTTGAAATTATTGATAAAAGGTTTTGGGATAATTGATTGACTGTTCGGTAAATAATATCGTTTAAGATTATTCAGGTCTTATGAGGCAAATGTTAGAATTTTGTTAAATCGATGGTATAGTAATTTTAATATCCCAATGTATCTAACCATTGAGGTCAATATTATTAAGAAGGAAGAAGTTTTGTATTTTTATTTAACCTAAATTGAGCGATTGTTAGTATGTATGGAATTGAATTTTTATAACCTCACCCTCCTGCAAAGCTTGAGCTTGCGCTCTGCAGCCTCTCCTACCAGAGAGGGGTACAATAAGGCGGTTATATTATAATAGTGATTTAAATTACATTATACCAAACAGGTATTGTTTTTATAAGGCCAATATTTAATCACCAATAATTCTCCCCTCTCTGGTAGGAGAGGGGCTGGGGGTGAGGTTATAATATCAAAAGTCAACAAGTATCGCTCAATTTAGGTTTAATTATAAAGAGGATTTTTTGATTCAGAATATAAATTGTCACCTGTTGTGGTTTTTAGTAGAATAATAAATCTTGAAAATCAGGATGTATGGCCATTTATATATTCCATAATTTTTTCCGTAAATAAAACAACATCATTTAAATCATTCTGAATGATCGATTCTACAATATTGATATCCATCTTTTCATATTGATGAACAATGGTATTTCTAAAATGAACCATATTGCTTAATTTCTCCGCCAGTTTCAGATCAATAACGAATTTTTTTTGTAGAAGTATGAAACTTTCCGCACTGCTTGAAGGAATGCCCATTTTATATGATCTGATAATATGGTTTGCCAGATCAATCGCCTGCTCGCAGGCTCTCAAAACATTTAAAACTGCCGCATCCTGACGGGAATAATCTTCTGAAAAGCTGTTTCCGGCTCTCTGATATTCCTCACGTGCGCGCTCAACGCAGCGATGGATACTCTGAATTTTGTTTATAACTATATCGTTCATACGGGATATGCCCTCCCTGTTTTATAAAAAGAATTTAATATATGTTCTCTTTCTTCATTCAATTTCTGGTAATACGAAAGTGTCAGCATTTCAAATTCATCTGCCACACATTTGTCAGCGCAATAAATGCGCCGATCTGCAATAATTATTTCTTTCTGGAAAACGGTTGATATCTGCCTAATGTTCAACAGATCGAATTTTTTGTTAATTTTTTTTTCGAGTTCAAAGCGACAATCAGAAATGGCAAGATGTTTAATTTTTTTTGAACTGGACGGAAGAAACAGCAGCCCGACATCCACATCACTGTTCGGCCATTCGCAATCCGTACCATAGGAGCCAAAAAGATAAATCGCCTGTGTAGCCGGATAATGTTTTAAAATTATTTCTGTTATTAATTTCAGGTCTTTTGACATAAGTTTATACTACCGATAATTTGTATTTTAAATCAACCGCCGGTTTTCAATTATCCCGCTCTCAAAGAATGCTTTTTTCATTTTTAATAAATTCATTGATTTATAATATTAAAATACATTGGTTATTTAAAATATAACGAATTATGATAGTTTTATGGAAATTATGGTGAAGATCAAAAACTCGCCACATTGTGGCGATAATTATTTGGAGGCGTTGAATAAACTATTCTTTTTTAATATCATATTTCTTAACTTTCTCCCATAATGTTTTTCTGCTTATCCCCAGTATCTGTGCAGCTTCCGCTTTTCGCCATTCAGTTTGTTCCAACACTTGTAATATTTTTTCCGCCTCGGCTTTTTCGATTGAAGCCATCAGGCTTTTCCCTCCTGAATTCATCTCTTTCAATTTCTGAAGCTGTAATTGCTGAGGTAGATCCTGTACTGAAACTATCTTATTTCTCTCCAATACAACAGCTCGCTCAATTATATTTTCCAATTCTCTAACATTTCCCGGCCAATGGTATGCCATGAATACCTTCATTACGTCAGGTGATATACGTTTTATATCCTTTTTATATGAAGAGGCATGTTTATCTAAGAAATAAGACGCGAGCAAAGGTATATCGTCCTTTCTCTCTCTTAACGGAGGAAGAAATATTGTAACAACATTTAATCTGTAAAAAAGATCGTCTCTGAATATGCCGTCTTTTATAGCCTTTTCTAAATCTCTATTAGTTGCAGCTATTATTCGAATATCCACTTTTACTGTTTCCGTGCCGCCCACTTTCTTAAACTCGTGCTCTTCCAATACTCTTAACAATTTTGCCTGAATTGAAGGGTTGATTTCGCCTATTTCATCAAAGAAAAAAGTACCCCCATTCGCAACTTCCAGAAGCGCGTGTTTCGAGCTTGTCGCACCTGTAAAAGCTCCTTTTACATGTCCGAACAATTCGCTCTCTAATAAGGTCTCAGGAATTGCTGCACATGATTGAGCAATGAACGGTTTATCTTTTCTCGGGGAATTATTATGAATTGCCTTTGCGATGATTTCCTTCCCCGTGCCGCTTTCTCCCTGGATTAAGACATTGCAATCGCTTGATGCAACGCTCTCGATCATTCTGTATACTTCCTGCATCTTCTCACTTTTACCTATGATATTATCAAACTTACGTTTTCTCGTCAGCTCACGGCGCAGATAGATGTTTTCATGAGTTACCTTATTATGATCGAGTATTCTTTCTATAATAGTCTTAATTTTGGACATCTTAAATGGTTTTATAATGTAGTCATACGCTCCCAGTTTCATTGCCTCAACGGCTGTATCAATAGTACCATACGCGGTCATTATAATTACTGTTATATCAGGTTGGCATTCCTTAATCTCTTTCAATACATCTATTCCATCCATTTCAGGCATTACCAGATCAAGCATAGCTATGTCAATTTGAATTTCATTCACTATCTCTATTGCTTTGCGGGGATCTTCCGAAACATGAATAGTATAGCCTTCCTTGACTAATGTATCTTTGAGAAGCTCACACATGCCTTTCTCATCATCAACAACAAGAATGGTCGGCGGTTTACTTTCCATTTGATTGTAACTCCTTAATAGGAAGAGTAATAATTACCAGGGTACCATTATTAATTTCACTTTCGATTTGTATATTGCCGTCGTGTTTTTCAATTATCTGCCTGCATATAGCAAGTCCCAGTCCTGTGCCTGCTTTTTTGGTAGTAAAAAACGGATCAAATATGTTACTCATGTTTTCTTTTGAAATCCCACAGCCATTATCAACAAATCTAATCTCAGTTTTATCTTTTTTTTTAGCGCTGTAGACAATCAGTTTTCCTCCGGAACGCATCGACTGTATCGCATTGAGTATTATGTTGATAAATACCTGTTCAATTTGTGTTGGATCGATCCGGAGTTCCGGAATATCCTTTTCAAATTCTTTTTCAACAGTAATCTTCTCCATAATTGCCAGATGGCTTGCAAGCCCTAAGGATGTATCTAAAAGCTTATTAATATTTACTAATTTAAACGCGGGTTCGGTTCGCCTTGCAAAGGTTAAAAACCTTTTAACTGTTGATGCTGCTTTTTCTGATTCTTTTTCAATAGCTACTATGCTTTTTTGTATTATTGGGTCATCATTTTCTATTTCAGAAGCAAGGAATTCAGCGCGCCCCATAATAACAGCAAGCGGGTTATTTATCTCATGCGCCACGCTTGCGGCAAGCTGCCCTAAAGTAGCCAATTTCTCTGATCGCATTACTCCCTGCTTTGAATATTCTTTTAATTTTTTCTCTCTTTCCTTGATAGAAGAGGCCATAGAGTTAAAAGATTTTCCTAACTCTCCGATTTCATCTTCTGATATAGATTTCACCTGAGAGTTAAAATCACCTTCAGCTAATTGCTTCGAGGCAGATACAAGTTGTTTGATAGGTTTCGTAATTCCATTAGATAATATAAAGGCGACTATTAAAGAAAAAATTATCCCTGAAATTGTTATACCCAGGAAGATGAATAAAGTACGACTTCTTAAATCTATGTATTTCCGCTCAAGTATTCCTACATAAAGAATCCCGACAACTTCATTGTTTATGTTTCTGATAGGTTCATACGCTGTTATATACCAATCGTTAACCACAAAAGCCCTGTCTATCCATGATTTTCCCTCTCCCAACACATGTTCATTTACTTCCTGGGAAACTCTTGTACCAACCGCCCTTACTCCATCGTTGTTCATCACATTGGTTGACACACGTAAATCTCCCTGAAATATCGTAGCGGTACCGATATTTTTGCCTTTGTAAATTTCTCCCCGAAAAACGGTATTTAATACTTTGTCAACAATATTATAATTACGAGTAAAAGAAGACAAATCAGAAACAGAACAGTAA
>CBDVBE010000284.1:0-8926 GCA_965372145.1 uncultured bacterium
CATTATGCTGAGATTACGATTCAAACAAGGGGTAATACTTTCCTGCATCGTCTGTTTTTGTGCTGTTTCCGCATGGTCACAGGGTGGACGGAAATGCTTCATTAAAAGTTTGATCGGTGATGTCAAGGTGCAACGCAACAAGTCACCAAAATGGATTAAAGCACGTCCCAATATGCCTCTACGGGAAAATGACGCGATTCGCACCTTCGTGGAATCCGAAGCTGTGATTCAGACCTCAAGCGGCAGTAAAATTTCTTTGAAAGAAAATACAACACTCGAATTATCGACTTTTTCCAAGGCCGGCAGCGGTGCAACAAAAACCGGTATTAAGATCCTGAGTGGTGATCTAATGGCAAATGTAAAGAAGATGGTACATAAGGGATCAAAGTTTGAATTTGAAACACCAACCGCAGTGGCTGCTATACGCGGCACCCGGGTTGGGTTTAACGTGAAAAAGGATAAAACGGATATTAAGGTGTATGAAGGGCGTGTGTATGTCGTACCGAAGGGTGCGCGCAAAGGTACTGAATTGAAATCTAACGAGATGACTACCGTGGTCAAGGGGCAGAAAAAGGTACGTGTGCAGACAATGCGGGAAACTGAAGGCGAGGAGAGTACTACCTCCACTGATACCACCGGGAAAGTCGCCGATACAACTGCTGAAGATACGACTGCGTCGGCAGATACCACCACGACTGATGATGTCAAGCTGGTGCTTAAGGTGATATCACCTGAGAATGGCCAGATTGTTCTTCCGGAAGGCCAGGTGGTTGTAGCCGGTAAAGTGGTTCCGGCCGACGCAACGGTTCGAGTCCGTGGTGGTGAGGTAGTGGTAAAATCGAATGGAGAGTTTCAAAAAATAATAAAAGGTCCCAAAGAAGAAGGCCAGTACAATGTTGATATCGAAGCGGCATATAAGGACCAGTCAGAGACTATAACCAGATTTTTCGTAATCAAGGTGGTCCCCTTTGATCTGCAGTTGACGGTTAATGAACCGAAAAACAATATGGTCGTGAATGAACCACTGATTAAGGTGTCCGGATATGTAACTCCCGGTGCGGAAGTAACCGTGAATGGAATGAATGTTATCGTCCTTGCGAATGGTAATTTCACAAAAGAAGTACCAATAGCTGATGAAGAGGGAGAAATCGTGCTGGAAATAGAAGCTGCGCTTGGTGATAAGACAAAAACAGAATCGCGGACTGTGATCTATAAAATCGCAGAAGGGGACATTATCATTTCTGTACAATTACCGGCTGAGAAGCAGTTGGTATGCGAACGAAAGATACCGGTGAAAGGGGTTGTGCAGCCCGCGAGTATCACTGAAATCTCAATACTTGGAACAGATGTGCCGGTCCGTAATGGAACTTTTTCCGATTATATTTTACTGCCGGATGAGTCGGGTGAACATGAAATAGATTTTGAAGTTACCACGGGAAGTAATAGCAAATCTATACGCCGGATTGTCCGGTATGAACCGACGAGCGACAAGTGTAATGTGGATATACCCATTATCCAGCCTTCATATTTGCCGACGAATACGAAAATAAATCGACTGACTTTTACCGTGTATGATAAAACACCGTCAGACGAAATTACCTTTTACTCCTCGATAGACGGCGCGAAGGATTCTGAGACCGGCTCACCTGGTGCACGATTCTATCTCGATCTTGAGGAAGGCCTGTATTTTTATGAAGTATATGCTGAGGATTTAGCCGGGAATAGATCACAGAAGGTTGCCGGTACTGTCGCGTGCCTGATGAAAGTTCCCATGATACGGTTGAGCAAACCATCAGGTCCCTATAAGCTGCTGCACATTCCGCCTTCAACACCATTGAGCAATTTCCGGTCGGAATTTACCGTGGAGTTCTCTGTAGAGAACCTGCCGGATGATAATCCCAAACTGTTGAAAGAGGTTCGTGTAGTAAATAAATCATCCGGTGATACCGAATCATTGAAAAACTTTACAACCGATATAGATTTTGATTTTGATATCGATTTAAAACGGGGAAAGAATCAGATCATTATTGAAGTACGTGATATTAACAATAGAATTATCACAAGGGAAGTAACGATAGAAGTTAAATAGGAAATAATGTTGACTATATAGAAAACTGCATCGTGAGAGAGGAGATCGAAGCGTGGTTAAAAGGATTTTTCTAATCTGCAGCGTTATCGTCATACAGACGTGGGCACAGAGTCCGGCTGATAAAGAAGATGCTTCTGCGGGAAAAGAAAAAACGGCTGTGGAAAAAGTGGCAGAGGATACAGAGATTAAAGAACCAAAACCAGAGCCGGTTAAAAAGGAAGAGACCGTGAAAAAAGAGGCTGAGACTACAGCACCGCCACCAGCAGAAAAGAAACAGAAAAAGGATGATAAGAAAGAGCCGGAGAAAAAGTCTAAACCGGTAAAGCGCTCTGCAGCAAAGGAAGAGAAAGTTGAGCCGCCGGTTGATAATATCGATGTGTCCACCGCGGTTGAGATCCCCAGTGGGGTGTTATTCGGCAAGTTTGCAAAGGAAGACGGCCCCTTCCTCCTCCAGGGAAGTATCATTGTCCCTTCAGGACAGACACTTGAATTCGGGCCGGGATGTAAGATTTTTGTCGGCGGGAAATACTCCACGATAACGGTGTTTGGCCAGTTGATTGCAAAAGGGACTCCAATGGAACCGGTTATTTTTCAGTCGGCAAATAAAAAACCAAATCCGTGGGACTGGGACCGTATATACTGCAGAAGCAGACGGCGGTCGAGCTTTGAGTACTGCCTTATCAGGCATTCCAACTATGGTATCTATGTTGAAAACGGTTCTGCGGAGATAAAGAACTGTACGTTTGCTCATAACTCCCTGCATGGCCTTGTGGTGAAGAATTCCGATGTTGTCATTTCAACATCAGTATTCAAACGGGGCCATGTCTGCGCGATATTCTGCGATGCCGGTGCAAGTGTTATCGCTGACAGCCTGACGCTGAAAAACAATATAACCGGTATTGCTTGTGCGAACAAATCCTATTTAAAAATGGAGAGGGGGGTTATTAAAGGAAATAATAACGGTCTGGCTGTCCGTGAAGGCGCTTCGGTAAATATTATTGCTGCAGATATAACCAGTAATAAGACCGGTGTCGTGTCGGAGAAACTGATAAATAAAAAGCTCCGGGAGATGGTCTATAAAAATACACTGGATATGAAAATAGTGACACCGGCTGAAATGGAAAAGATTTTAAAGCCTCCCGAGGAAGTTAAATCAATTGTTTTACCTAAAACCAAAACGGAAATCCAGGTCAGTAATTATTTTAAGCCCGGGTTCTCCGCGTTAAGAGCGCCGCGTGAGCAAACAGCAAGTTTCATCGGTAATGTCAGTATCGGTTTTAAATATTTCGCTCCGACAACACAAAAACATCCCCGTGATATTGATACCAACACCAGCCTGCCTCAGAAATATGGACAGACAAAATATCTGGGCGAACATAGTGATGACTGGTATGCAGGATTTCAGCCTGAGATCATTGTTTTTGCCCAGGGGAAACGAGGCCTTTTAGATGTCAATTTAAATTCAGACCTGTATGTCAACACCTGGGTTGAGAACTATATGAAAGCAAACCTGTTTACTCTGTCAATGAATTATGCAGACCAGCATATTGTTATCGGTGATTATTATGAGAATATCTCAGAGACGTCAATCTCAGGAAGGAAATTGCGTGGTATTAAATATACCGGTAATTTCTGGCCCATGGGCAGGGGAACAAAACGGGTGGAATTTAAACTGGCTGCAGGTCAGAGTGAACCGAAAAAAGATTTCGGTGATCCTGAAGTTGAACTGTTCGGCGATACCGTGGACACCGGTTCATCAATACGGCAGCAGTTGACCTATGTCGCTGATCTGGCGGTAAAACCGACCCATAACGTTACCATTTCCGTACGCGGTCTGATCTCCCATGACCAGGATGCAAAGCCACTGTTCAGTAAAGAAATTGAGGATACTGCAGTACCGGATCCTGTTTCTGCTGCTACCGGGTGTATTGAAGCAAATGTGGTCCTGTTTGACGGAAAGATGGAAATAACCGCAGAGCTTGATATGGGGGCTGCAGATACTCTCAGGAAGGATACTGTAATTACGTCAATCGATACGGTGACTACTATCTCCGGAACTGACTCCATAGTATATGATACCACTATTGACGAGAGTGATTTCGAGGAAATTGCATGGTATAAACCGCAGATAACTAAAGCGGTACCGCGTGTGTTCGGGGTTATTCATCCGGACAGCAACAATTATGCATTCCTGCTTGATGTACAGGGTACCGTGCAGGGATTTGATTTAGGCGCTTCCTATATGGAGATCGCAGAAAATTATTTCTCCGCAGGGAATCCTTACCTGGAGCCTGACAGGCGGATTATTACCTTTGATGCGGAAAAACAATTCAGTGATAAACTGAATGCAAAGTTCGGATATGAATATGAACGTACTTCTGGTTCTTATATTTTTGCGAAGGATGAAGAGACGCCAACGGATAATAATACATTTGAACTTGAAGGATCGTATGCATTCGGTGAGAATAAACCTTCCATCAGTGCTGATTATGGATTGCGAATCCAGGGGAAGGATGATATGGGATCGTACGTATATTACGTTCCTGAAGATACAGTGGTTGATTCTATCACAGGAGATACATCGATAACACTGACTTCTGCAACGGAAGATTCGATGTATGAATATTCAAGGATTGACAATTCAATTGCGTTGGAAGTTAAACAGCGTTTTAAAAACGGTATTGATTTCAGCCTTAAGTACCAATTCGTAAACAAAAACGATATATCCGTGTATCCGGATTCGATTGATAACGCAAACAATGATGATACCTGGGAGAATACGATTACCGGCCGTTTCGGTTTCAGGATTAAACGAAGAGTGAGGAATAAAACGACGATTAAAGTGAAATTCAAGAACGAGGAAGATGAAGATATGAACCGGATTGATTTTAAAATCTCGGATAATCTGCGGATTAATATAATTCCTCGTAAATTAACGCTTTCACTAAAGGGAGAATATCGCAAGAGAGTTGAAGAAGAGGATAATGACTCTTTATATGGCGTCCGGGATGAGATTAACCTGACACAAATGACAATACAAACCGAGATAAAATACGCAATTACTTCACGGCTTTCTCTTATACTCATGGGTAAATATGAGGATTACTACGATGAATCTGAAAGCTCCACGGAGAATTACGACGTCAAAATTGGCGGACTGCATCTGACATATTTATTTTAGAGGCATGTCGCGTGTAAGAAATACATCTTCAAGAAAAGAAGCGCGAGGATTCGCGCTTCTTTTATACCTGCTTTCCGTACTATTGTTCAGCGGAATGATTCAGCCTTCCTCTGCCATGTTTCTCATTCCTATGGATGGCGCACAGACCGACCATCTCAAGGCCTATGGCGTTGTGTATAATGCCCTTACGGAAGGGGTGAGGGCTTTCTGGCTTCTCAACTACCGCGGTGGTTCGTTCGCACTTGATGACTCAAAAGAGGTTGAACTCACTGCCCGTAAATTCGGTGTTGCGATCCGGCATATTTCCAATGCGGATTTTGCGGAGATACTGTCGGTTATTGAGAATAATAATATGGAAAAAGTGACCCTTGAAAAAGCCCCTGAAATTGCTGTATACACGCCTCCGGGGAACCTGCCGTGGGATGATGCGGTTACTCTGGCGCTGGCTTACGCTGAAATACCCTATGATAAAATTTATGATAAAGAGGTCGTGTCAGGTAAACTGTCCGATTATGACTGGCTGCACCTGCATCATGAAGATTTTACTGCGCAGTACAGTAAATTCTACCGCTCGTTCCGCCATGCGGCATGGTATCAACGCCAGAAAATGGAGCTTGAAAAACTGGCGAAAAGCCTTGGATTTAAAACCGTCCCGGATTGCAAAAAAGCGGTTTCTCTCGCAATCAAGCAGTATATAGAAAAGGGAGGTTTTCTTTTTGCCATGTGCAGTGCAACCAATACCCTCGATATAGCACTCGCCGCTCTTGGCACTGATATCGTTGAAGCTCCCTTTGACGGGGATGGTGTTGATCCGAACTATCGGGCGAAGCTTGATTATTCGAACTGTTTTGCTTTTGAGAATTTTACTATCCGGACCGGGGCCATGGAGTCCTATTTCGGCAATATCGATGTTAATATGGTGAATACCCCTTTTCGTAAACCTGCGATGGATTTTGATCTGTTCTCCTTCAGCGCAAAGTTAGACCCGGTCCCAACTATGTTGACCCAGTGTCATACATCAACAGTCAGTGGATTCTTCGGCCTGTGCACCTCATATAATAAGGATGTGATAAAGAAGAGTGCCGTTGTACTTGGTTTTGTGCCGGGAACCAAACGGGTGAAATACCTTCATGGTATCAAGGGGAAGGGACAGTTTGCGTTCCTTGGCGGTCATGACCCTGAAGACTACGCACACCTGGTAGGGGACCGGCATACGATGCTTGAACTGCATAAAAATTCCCCCGGTTATCGCCTGATACTGAATAATGTATTATTCCCGGCTGCTGAGAAGAAAGAAAAAAAGACATGAAATTTGGGGAGAATAATAAAGCTGTCTGGTCATGGTGCCTCTATGACTGGGCTAATTCCGCCTTTGCCCTGACAGTCATGGCTGCATTTTTCCCCGGATTTTTCAAAGGATACTGGTCCCCTGATGTTGATGCTGCCGTGAGTACCGCACGACTGGGTTTTGGAAACTTCATCGCAGGAATTTGTATTGCCGTGCTGTCTCCGGTATTAGGGGTAATTGCTGGAATCGGTCGAACAAAAAAACAGTTTATTACTTTTTTTATACTACTTGGTATACTGATGACCGCATGCCTTTATTATGTCCCTGCAGGAGCATGGATAGTTGCGCTCACTATATTCATCCTTGCCCGGTTGGGATTTGCACTTGCCAATCTTTTTTATGACTCCATGTTGATCGATGTTGCAGAACCCAAACAGTATGATTTTATTTCATCACTGGGATTTGCTGTAGGCTATCTTGGGTGTGGTATTCTGTTTATTCTTAACCTGATAATGTATAAATACCCGCATCTCTTTGGTTTTTCTTCAGAAGCGGGTGCTATTCGGTTCTCTTTTTTAATTGTTGCGATTTGGTGGTTCGTTTTTTCACTACCCTTGCTTATATATGTCAAACCTAAATCGGGGTCACAGAAAACAGGCTTTTTTTCAGTACTGCGAAATGGCCGTAAGAATTTAACAAAAATCGCTAAGGAAATCGTGCACACACCGACAATACTATTCTTTTTTATTGCCTATTTTTTCTATATCGACGGTGTGCATACTATAGTTATGATGGCGACTGATTTTGGATTGTCAATCGGGATTTCCCTTGGTACGTTAATGATAGCGCTGCTCTGTGTACAGTTTATTGCTTTCCCGGCCGCGCTTGGCTTTGGAATGCTTGCCCGAAAAATTGGTGCAAAAACAATAATACTCGCCGCTATCAGCGTGTATGTGTTAATTTCCCTGGGCGGCGCATGGGTAATATCAACAGGCATCCATTTCATCATTTTTGCGTGTATAACGGGAACCGCTCAAGGTGCCATTCAAGCTCTCAGCCGTTCTATGTTTGCAGTGCTTATTCCCGAAAATAGAGAAACTGAATTTTTCGGCTTTTACAATATGGTTGGAAAATTTTCTATAGTTTTAGGGCCTGGAATAGTGGCACTCTGTAATCTGATCGGCTATTACGCCGGATTTACCTCCAATAGTGCTTCACGATTCGGCATCTCGACACTTGCGATACTTTTTATAATTGGCGGGATAGTACTCTTAAAAGTAAATGTGCACACGGTTACTGCCGGAAGAAATTAACTATATCATACGATCCCCGAAATTTCCACATCGGTGTTCCTTTTGCAAAGTGCGGCATAATGGCACTGCGGGTAGATGTGTTTGAGAAGGTATGTTTTTTTTCTATTTTCTCAATAATGTCTTTACACGTATCAAACGCATACACGCCGGTAGCGGGTAGAATGGGTGGGATTGCCGCTCTATGTTTTCGATACGCGACAGCCGCCTTATATCCGCACTCCTGAGCGCACTGCCATACCCGTTTATTCCAACTGCCAAACGGGAAAGAGAGTGAGGTAATTGCCTTCCCGGTGATATCTTCCAGGATTTTCTTCGATTCGGAAAGTTCGTGCAGTAAATCCTTTTCAGAAAGCAGGACGAGATCAGGGTGGGTAAGGGTATGGCTTCCTATTTCATGGCCGGCCTCCGCAATCAAGCGGACCTGCTCTTTTGATAATTGTTTTTGTGGTGCATAGGTATCCCATGATGAATACGTGTCAAGTGAGTTGACTACCGGGAAAATGCTTGCTTTGCACGCATGGTGCGCAAAGAGGGGAAGCGCGAGAGTGTAAAAGTTCTCAAATCCATCATCAAAAATCAGTGCGACCTGCGGTGAATCACCTGATTCTTCGGGATGTTGTGCCGTGTCATAGACCGTGCGTGTTGTATACCCGTTCGTATGCAGGTATGAGAGAAGCTGCTCCAGTGTCACTTTCGTGATAGTCGACTGCTCCACAGACGATGCTTCGGTAACTGAATGAAAAAGGAGTACTGGAATCGGGCAGGTACGTATCCGGCCGCCGGGACTACTCCTTCCCCGGGAAAGCGTTACAAGGGCAATAACACCGATAAGTAAAGGAAGTATACAGATACCGATGAGTATATAAAAGAATAGTGTCATAAACCGGCCTTTATGAAGGGTGCGTGAGTGATTATAACCTAAATTGAGCGATTGTTAGTATGAATTTATTTCTTTATGACCTCACCCCCGGCCCCTCTCTCTCCTTCCAGAGAGGGGAGAATTGTTGGGGATTAAATATAGCCTTATAAAAAGTTACCTGTTTGGTATAATGTAA
>CBDVBE010000285.1:0-8891 GCA_965372145.1 uncultured bacterium
ACCAACGATAGGGGGAGTAAAAGCGAAGAAGCGCCGCATGGATTATAACATGCGGCGCTTCACTGTTATTGTCCGTTGTATAGTGTATTACTGAATGAGCACTTTTTTCACTGCTTGTACATTGTTGCCCTGAAGGGTAATTAAGTACAGTTTTGTACCCAGGACATTGCTGTTCCAGGTGATGCTGTGAGAACCGCCGGTTAAGTACTGATTCCCGACTGTTTTGATCAGCTTTCCATCAACTGAGTAGATAGACAGGGTGTATACTCCGTTTTTCGGTATTGAAATGTTGATACGTTCGTGAGTAACTTTATTGATAAACAAACCAGAAGGAATTGCATTGCTGAAGTTATTACCAATAGGCGTTGCTTCCTGGTATCCATACAGAATGACATTATTAATTTCAAGGGTTGCGGTTCCTCCGGTAGCTTCATCAACAACAGGTGCAAACATAACATCATGAATTATAGGGAGATTAAGCGGGGTTGTAGTCGTTACCCAGGATGGTTGCTTAAAATCGGCTATTTTAAGTAATACTGTTTGAAAGCTACTTGCAGTTGGAATTTGTAACTGGTAGGAGGTACCTTCATTACTCAGTGGCGGCTGCGGTAATGAAACAAGGACCGGTTTGTCACATTTATAAGTCACTTTGATCCATTTAAGGTTATCGAACTTACCGTCCGGATCAGTATATGCCGTGACACTTACCCATGGCCATGTGGAGTCATTGGGTTGAGCAACCTGGTTAAAACTGACTTTCATGACACCGCTATTAATACTAGCCGAACCGGTATCAACTGTTGAGCCGAATTCATCGGCTTCAGCTTCCCAGCCGGCAATTTCAAGAAGGCTTTCCGATGGATCGGTTGTATCGACGATGTTTATATCATTGAGTTTTACAGGATTGCGCATCCATTTGATGATATCTATTGAACTGACAACGCGCACATCAGGTTTACTGAGGGCGTAGTCAAAGAACTCCGTAAGTACCGCCTGCCGGTCGTTCAAGGGAATATGTGTAAGGTCGTCGTCGTCTGAATGCACACCATAAAAATGGCTGTGAGCGCCAAAGGTCATTGGCGCACGGTTACCGTTATAACGTTGATCAAGCGTATGTTTGAGAGCCGCTAAGGTTTGTGATTTATTCATTTGAGCGCCGCCCACACTGGTTAGTTCAATCATATTATAGTCGAGACCGGTTATTTTCGATCCATCGGTTTTAACAACATAGTGAGTCGGAACTTCCCACACACCGGGATGTGTACCGGCGTCAGATTGCCCGGGACTACCGTTATCCATTGTATAAGGCCAGTTATAATTTGAACCGTCCCCTCCCCAACTGTCACCATGAAGAGTGCAATCGTAAATAAGACCCGCGTCTTTCAGTGCATCAAAAGTACTGCTGTTGTATTCCAAAAATGGTACTCTGAACCCCCAGAGGTTGTCTGATGTCATACCCAGATTAGTTTTTAGCCAGCTACTTGCGCCATTGATTTCATCGAGCCACCATGATTTAGTCTTGTCGGCACCATGATCGTGCTTTACGGTGTGATTACCAACCTCGTGGTCATCCGAAAGCATTTCTTCAAAGAGAGCTTTATTGCTGCTATAGGTGGTGGTAATATAAAAACAAACCCGTGCAGGTGTACCGTCATAAGTACCGGTATTTCCATTACCTGAAGGATTCTTTTTATTTTTAAAGTAGTCTAAAATAAATCGAATGCCTGTAGCACCATAGTTGTCATCAAAGCCCCAGTTAACAAATTGAGGAACTTGTGCTGGTTGAAGCCCTCCAGGAGGGCTGGTAGATGGCGGGACATTATCAGCATGAGTAGCACTTAATCCCACAATAAAAACAAGAGAAAAAAACAGGCTAGAGATGCGCATTAAATACTCCTTTTTTTATAAAGTTAATGGTTAGATATGTTCAAGTTATTGATTTTCAACATGATGTGTGTAAATACAACTCTTTTTCTATATAATTATTCAGGAACTGATGGGTTATTTACCTGTCTCCCCTCAAAGCGCAGGCAAATAGTATGGTGATATCATCGTATATTAAAGTTAATTCATTCTACAAGGAGATGCTTTGCAAAAAGCATATTTATACTTGTTATTAATGTATGTTTATATATACTTAGGAGTATGTAATGGACTTAATGTAACAGGAATAAAAAATCACACGAATATAGAATTGATGTTTTTTTTAAATTTATTGTTAAAACCGCGATTCCACGGTTCTCTTTATATACACATGCAAGAAAAGACGTTGTCCAGTGGACTGAAGTATAATTAATACCTATATAATTCATTATCGTTGTATGCAAAGATGCTAAATTCATCAGCCGCTTTGATTATATAAAGTATTTCTTTTCCTCCTGGTATAACTTCTTCTGTTACATTTTGAAAACTATCATTTGTGTAAAATAATTTCCCTTCAGCAGAGATAATCCATCCGGAATGGTCATTTAACAGGAGAATTTTTGTCGGCTTACATGTTAATATTTTTGTGTCTATAACGATCTGGGATGCTGTTGCGTTAGTGATTTTATGAATTTGATACTTTCCCGGCGACGATATATAGATGACATCTCCGTTTTCGGAGGCTATTTCTAAGTCCGAACTGTCATAAAAAAATATAGAATTGATTAATGTAGTGATTGTATCCCATTTTTCATTTGAATACCTGAAAAATTCTTTATAACCGGCGTCATTAAAGTAAGTGAATGCAACTGCCGAATTTTTCGCAGATTCTATTTCAAGCAACTCAAATGTATCCAGTCTGGTTTCTGTTATCCCATTATGTACATACCCATGATTATAAATTGTATTTGGCCCGGAGCCTTCAGGTTTTGCGCCAATATTGTAATGACGGTTTCCATTCAAGGAAAAAGAGAAATCTGAATATGAATAACTATGTGTAATACTTGTATCTAGTACCGCTGAAGTTAAATCAATTTTCATAATACTACCAATAAAAGGTCTGACTGGTGCAGTAAATTCTTCATATATGTAATTTCCGATTATAGTAAGACCATAGGGAGCAGAACTGCTTGTTCCTTGAAAAAACATTGTCCAGTTTTTCCCGGCATCTTTAGTCCAGCTTATTCCGAAAAAGGTGGCAGCAAATAATGTCAAAGAATCTTTCGCGGCAATGTTAATACCGACATCTGATATTGCCGAATCTATCAGCTCCCACTCATGCGCTTTAATTCCCACCTTCCATGTTTTTTCACACGTTCCTCCATAACCGTCATCTCCTTTGAGCGTTATAGAATAGGGAGTGGATGTCGGTATGAATGTTTCCCGATCAATATTGCATATGATTTTTTTATCAGGTATGCTGTAAGAAATACCATTCGGTGCATTTTCAAGTGATAGGGAAACGACGTCACCGTCAATATCACTCGCAGAAACAGTGAAAGAAAATATTTTCCCAACCCCCAATGTTGTATCCACCGGTACAGTGTCAAATACTGGATTTCTGTTGATATTGTTGACTGTCAGGTTAAATGTGTGTGTGTTTAAAAGGTTCTGGTCATTTTCATCAACAGCTTTAAAAATCAGAGTATCCTTTTCCTCTGGTGAGGTGTTTGATGACACACTGTAATCAGGAGCCGCTTTCAGCGTGTAGCTGTTGCTGCCGTTATCTGTAATGGTCACCCAGGAAGGCAATGTTGGAGTGTCAAGTGTTGGAATTGTGCCGTCAGGATCGATGATAAGTATATTAACTGACTGGCTGCTGTTTTCATTCAAAGTAATTTCCGTCGGGTTTGTTGTCGGTTCATTGAATACCGGTTTTCTATTAATATCCGTTACGGTAATGTTGACGACAAAGGAATCTTTCAGTTGTGATTGATTTGTTAAAGCAGAAAAGGTGATATCGAAAAATGTTTTTATTGAATCGGGAGTAGACACTGTATACGATGGAGTGTATGAGAATATACCGGCCACTTTGGATATACTGTTAAATCCGCCGGTGCCCATTCCGGTTATAGTATAAGGAGCGTTTTTAACCGGTAAAAAGCTGACACTATTCGAATCGGGATGGATGACACTGACTGTGCAGATATAGGTTTGCATCTCCGGTATCTGCACGGTTAAACCTGACTGGGCCAATCCTGAAACAGTTATTTGAGGTGGAATGGCAATAAAACCAACATATACTGCAATTTGAATATCAGTCGTATCGAACGCGTCAAAGGCAGAGAGTACAATATCATATTTACCGGAATCCGCATATTGTGATTGCCAGGAAAGGATCTTCTTTGTTGTATCAAAAACAACAGTCGCTGGACGAGGCAGTCCGTTTTTCTTTAAGGTATAGGTGATTTTATCACCATCCGGATCGACTGCTTTAAATGGAGCCTGCAAGGCTGCCGCTTCTTCAATATCATATACCAACGCCGGGGAGTCAGTGACAAAAACAGGTGCTCTGTTCACATTATTCACTGTAAGCGACATTGTTGCACCAGTCGAAATATTCCCATCAGACGCGGTAATTTTCAGTGAGTATGTTCCGGCCTGGGTGAAGTTCGGAGCAAAAAAGTAGATGATATCCGCAATGATAGAGTCGCCGTCAGGGGGAACATCCGATTGTATTGAAAATGTCAGTGTATCATTATCAGGGTCAAAACAGGAGTCCAGCAGGGAGATTTTGAGTGTGTCGTCTTCATTGACGGTACAATGCAGGGTATCCATAAGCCATTGTGGAGGGTGATTTCCCAGGATAAGCGTATAGGTCTCACTTGCAGTCGCGCCTGCCGCGTTGGATACTATGCAATAGTAGGCGGTGTTGTTATTCGCTTCGGTAAGTTTTGGAAATGCGAGAGTATCCTTTGTTTCCGATGCAAGCGCTGTGCTGTCTTTATACCATTGATAGAGAAGGGTATCGCTTCCTGATGCCTTAACATGAATAAAAAAGGATGAATCTTTTTCCGGTACGCCGGGAGTTTCCAGGCTGATATTGTAAGGCGGTATTAAAACAGAAACAGTGCATATATTACTTGTATCATAGCCCACTATGTTCGAAACCAAACAGGAGTAAAATCCTGAATCTTCGGGTGAAAGGGGAATCAAATTGAGTGTGTCATCCGATGCGTTTGGTAGTATTGTGCCGTTTTTGTACCACTCATAGACTATCGGTTCAGTTCCCGTTGCTGAAATATACATACCGAATGATGAGTCGATTTGTAATTTGCCGAAAATGTTTACCTTGCCGCTATCGGCAATTAGCGGCGGTTTTGGCATTGTATCCACTGGTATCAGCGTGTAAACTGTACTGGTGTCAGAACCGCCTTTGTTGGTTACAATACAGAAATATTTGCCTGAATCGGAAAATGTGAGCGCTGGGAATAAAAGGGTGTCAGTAGTTGCGCTGGTATCCAAAGAATCATTTTTAAACCAGTTGAATGTAAACGGGTCTGTTCCGGAAATAACGACATACAAGCCGAAAGTGGAATCACAGTCAAGGGTTCCGAATGTCTGTATTGAGCCATTTTCTGAAATTTCAGGTTTATCCGCAAAGTCGGGCTTTATCGGGTCTGAGCATAGAAATAACAAAATTGCTGTAGAAATTAACAATACGACGAAAAAGATTTTTTTCATAATTTGCCTTTCAAATAAATCTAAATACAACGAAGGGTTAACCCCCACCCATTAAAAAGGTATTCTTAAACTCAAGGATATCAAATCCAAGCTCAATTGAGAAAAAATACTTATTGTCAGAATCTCCGTAAATTTTAAAGTATGGCCCAGCTTTAATAGACAATACCCATCCGGATAATTCCATGCTTGTACCAGCGTATAATGTTTTACGAGGGATATGAGGTAAATTGTTCCAATCAATTTCATACCAGGAATAGTGTACGGCTCCCTGAATGGATATTTTTCTTGGATAGATGGATAGATCTTTTGAAATTCCCAATCCGCTTTGGAACCCGCTTATTCCAGGATCAGCAAAAAGAAACAGATTAAAGGGGTATGCATTAATGTGCTCATTTTTAGAGGGTAGTTCAAGGTTAACACCAAAACGGCCATTAATAATGAGAGGGTAACCCAGATAAGCATTAATTATTGGATGAAGAAGAATTCCATCTTTATCATAATTAATAATGATACCAGAAGTGTCATATTTAAGAAGCTTATAAGTTTTACCATTTTTGTAAATTACCGTCTCTTTCTTTTGCCCCTGACAATTCCACCTTATTATTGTATCGTTGCCATTATTATTGAAGTGCCCTTCAAAATATTTAGTACCATTGGAACAAAAACTTTTATGTATCCCAATTTTACTTCCTGCTTTATAATACTCTTCATCCTCCGTAGACCCGTCAGAGTAATTTGAGATATATTTCCCGTGTTTTTTAGGATAACCATTTTTATCTTTGATTACAGCACTATCACTATTAATCAAAACTTGATATTTTTCTCGAATAGTCCCATTTTCATAATAAGTAATTATTTCCTTTACTTTAGGTTCAGAATTCTTGTATGCATAGCAGAACCTATATGAGCCAATTATAAAAACTAAAAATATTACTAATGATTGGTGGTGCATTTTTGGTGCCAATTTTCTATTCATAGCCTTTTGATCCAAGCTAAATATGTTAAATAATTAGTTCAAACAGGTAACACTTTTATGTTTTCCCAAACTGGCAAATATTCAATAGTAAATTTTGGACCTTTATCCTGAAAGGTATTGAATACTCGCCATGGTTTTGTGAACCATTCAAGTTTATGATCTAGCGGAAATTTAAATTCATCCCAGTGAGAAAAATAGATAGATTTGGGGTCACATGGAACTATAACTTCATCATAATAATCATGAATATCTTTTCCATCCCCGAGTCCTTCGGGGCCAACAAGAGCCCCACCCCAGAAGCTTAAGCCCGCAACACCGATTATCATTGCGTCTATACCTATGTCGTCACTTTTAAACCGTTTTTTAAAATCGTCCTCAATAAAATTTGCACTTCCCAATATAAGCATTCTACCATATTTTTTGTGCTCTATGAGTAAATTGTGCAATGTTCCTTCGTTGTATTCACTGAAACTGGCTGGAAGTTCAATTGGCTTATCGACTTTACCTCCTATAAAATCAGGCCTTGAAGCAAATGGTATTTGAATATGCCGTCCCTTAATAAAACTGATTGACAAATCACCAAATGTAACCTTTGACTGCACAATATTAATATTATACTTTTCGCATAAGTCAGAAAATAATTCTTTTCTATAATTTGCATGATCCTTGACCGACATAAAGCTGCCTAACACTACATTGGCTACTGATTTGCAGCCGTATATTGGTGTATATCCATTTGAGTTTCTTGAATGTAACACTTTTGACACCTCCGCCAGATCGAAAGCATGATCAAAATGAGCGTGCGTAGTGATAATCGCATCCACTTTATTTATTCCCGCCAAGTCTAATGCATGCTCGATGCGTTGGGGGATGGGTGAAAATCTATTTATTTCTGGTGGATCGGAAATGTGTTTTTTTAGGTAATCTGAAGCTAATTCATTAGGGGGTTTGTTTTTTAATAATTCTTCTTTCTTTCTCTTGTCCGCATATCTATCAGATTTTTTTTCTTGATCCTTGAGATCACAAAGTCCATATTCATGTCTTGAAAAATAGGGGTCAATTAGCAATTTGGTTGTACCATCAGTGATATACAAACTGTTGCAGCCCATGAAATTAACACTTATGCCCTTCAGAGTTCCGGACATCCGATTTTTCTTTTTGTTTTGTTTTACCCATTTGTGCATATTGCCCGTAGCAAAATGTTTTTTACTTTCCAGGACTTTTTCCGAATAAAATTTAAAATTTTCTTTTTTCATAAGTTATCTGCACATTCTTTTATCCGCGGATGGTTTCATTCTCGAAAAAGTAATAAGGTTCTCCTTCTTTACCTGGATCAACCTCAAGGGAATAGGATAAATCCGGCTTAAGATCCGTGAATACTAAATCAATGCATTCATCACCATCAACTTTATCATCTTTTATAGTTTTTACTTGTTCGTAAGTTTTAGCATCGTCAGTGCTGAAAAGTTTGAATTTATCATCCTGGCTTGCTGCATCTTCAGGATTAATATCTAATGTGATATAAAATTTTTCATTATAGCCAATATCACACCTCTCACTATACTTACTCCTCGCACTCACCTCAAAAGCCAGTTTCAACTCATGGGTATCAGTATCTCTGCGCGGATCTTCAACTGTCCATTCAGCCTCCGCTTTACCTTCGACATTCTTGCCATAGACAGTATCGATACGCTGCGGTGTATCTTTAGAAATATCATATATATCAAATGTCACCTTGCCTTCTTTTACGAATCCTTTTATATCAGCCATGAGTTTTATCGTATCACCATTTGCCGCAGTATCGGGTGATTCTTCCTTGAGTGTTTTGTCAACATGTCCCCACTCTGGATTGGATACCTGAAGCTCTTCCTGTTTCTGCTCTTCTACCTCTTCATCCATGTTGTCTGTGACAGCATCCTGCCCCATGATTGCATCCCATTCGTCCTGTTGGGTGATATTCATTCCCCGCATAAGAAAAGCATATTTCCAACGATCGGTAAAGCGGATGTTGCCGTTAGGAATGTTCCAGATAATGCGGTCATAGCGTAAAGTTATCTTTTCCAGATGGGGATAGTGTTCGTATCGGCTGTTTTTCACATGGTGCATGAACATACTCACACTAAAAATTTTTACTTTCTCCAGAATATGCTGGAAATAGATCTCTTCGGTGTTATTCTTTTCATTATAGCAAGTCCAATCAATAAGGACTTTGTCGATAAAAAGACCGCAGGTGAGAATCTTATAGAGAGAAATAGAGATAGAATCTACGGGTTTGATAAATTCAACAGGGGAATGGATACGAACGACA
>CBDVBE010000286.1:0-8890 GCA_965372145.1 uncultured bacterium
AATTTATAAATAGAGACTAATTTAATAATTTATCTAAGATTATTATTTATGAAAATTAATCTCATTTTAGCAATCATAAAAATGCTTATTATTACAATAGTGGGCTATACAAGTGCATATTCTCAAACCTACAAAGAAGACTCTATTGCTGTAAGGGCGATACTAGATTCAAATAATCTTTACTATATTTATGTAAATGAAATTGTTTCAAGTACTTCTGAAAACCGAATAACCGGTTTGAATTTCGTTGATAGAAATTTATCTGTTTTGGCGCCATGTATCGGTAACTTAAATAAATTAATTGGAATAAATCTGCGTGACAATTATCTGACCGAACTACCGGAAGAAATCGGAAAGTGTATAGATTTAGGAGGTTTACTATTAACAAATAATAAATTAACCCGCATTCCTGATAATATAGGAAATCTTGTTAATTTGGATAATCTTGATTTTGCAGTAAACCAAATTGCAGAGATCCCTTCAACAATCGGCAATTTAAAAAAGCTATTATGGTTACGTTTCTCTGATAATAAGCTTACAGAACTTCCCCCTGAGATCGGAGACTGTGATACTTTGCACAGCCTTAGATGTACCTATAACGAATTAACCGCCTTCCCGGATGAGATATGCAATCTGAAAAATCTGTGGCAGATTTATGCTTCCCATAATCTATTGGAGAAACTACCGGAAAATATCGGCAACATATCAACACTTGAGTCGCTTGACTTCAGTTACAACAAGCTTACCACTCTGCCGGAATCCATTGTCAAACTGGATTTGAAAAACGGCATCGGTCTTGGCTGGAATTATCTCGACAGCGTAAATCTTTCTCCGGCAGTGCTTGAATGGCTTGGAAACATATACCCGCAATGGCATTGGTACCAATATGATATTTCAGAAATTGATGAAGGAGAGAGTTTTACTAAAAAGTATGCTCTGAGAATCCTTAATGCAGGATCAACAGTTCACTATACTCTTTCAGAGCATGGATATATCAGCCTTGTATTGTATTCGGTCAACGGCCGGGAGATAGATATTCTTGATACCGGATATAAATCTTCAGGGGAACACATTGTATCTTTAAAAAGCAGCGGCTGTAGTACAGGAATGTATTACCTGTTATTATACGCCGGTGATGAACGATATATCAAAAAGACACTTTTTCTCAGATAGTTTTCACCGCCTTCCTCAAACTTTTTTCAGAAAAGAGCAATTCCACAAAGAGTGTCCCACGCCGAATGGAAAGGCGATAGAGAAATTCCCGAAGTGTCACAAGCCCATAAAGACCTTGTTGCAACGTGCGCTTCACATTTTACCCCGGAGGTAAAATAATAAAACAATTATAATCCATACCGACCATGAACAGACCACAGTCCCACGTGCCATGGCACACATAATGGTTCGTGGTATTGATGGAGTAAAATATTGAATGTATTGTGTCAGCACGTGCTGGTAGAAGAAATACTGAGAAGAATTGCAGAGAGGCACAAATTACATTCTCAGGATTTGCAAAATAGAAGCTATATGTCGAATGTTTCAGTATGTTAAGTTATCTATGCCGTCGGGTATTGCATTATTCTGTTTCAGAAGTGGTGGATTATTTGATTTTAAGTGACTCGGCAGTCACCCGGGCTAGTAATGAAAATAAAAAAATATTGAAATATAAGGATGCAGCTTGATTTACTATTTTACCTCAGGGGTACTATACCCCTGATCAGCAGACCTGGGCGGGAGCCAAGGACTATACCGAATATGAGGATAAGTATTGTGATGTCGCTATTGAGGAATTTGCGAAGAAGGAGAGCAAATCCCTTGGGATTACCATTGATGTAGTACCCGGTACCATAGTATATCGTTTGAGTATTTCTGATCATGTCAGGCTGGAGGTATTTGATATACTTGGTAAAAGAATAAAGACTCTTGTTAATGGCTATAAAAACAGGGGGAAATATTCTGCAAGCTGGGAAGCGGAACGGGCGGGTGTGTATCTGATAAAGCTGACCAGCGGTAAAACTACTCTGATAAAGAAAGTTACGGTGACGCATTAATCTACCGATTTTAATTCCTCATAGAAGTTTATTTTAGCGAAATAAGCATAATAATAAATATCAACACTTTACAAGTCTTCATCCGGGGAGGAGGGCTTAAAGGTTAATTTTTTGTCTCCGTCCGCATATTTTTCTATAAAAAAATGTTGAGCTTTTGATTGTGTTTATAAACATTTATATTATAAATGGCTTAAAACCCTGAATTTTTACACCAGTGAACGGTTGCGGAAGAAGAAAGCAAAACAGCAGTATAGGCTCAACACTTCCTAAACGAGTTAAACGGCGCAATGAGATAAAACAAATAGTAGGGCGGCGAACCGCTTTTTTTATACATCATAACCCGGGAAAAAATATGTTTGATCAAAAACAGATACAGGAAATGACGGCGGCAATTGTGCGGGCGGTAAATCCCCTGTATGTGATAATGTTCGGTTCTTATGCACGCGGCGATATACGCAGCGGTTCGGACGTGGATTTACTTGTGGTTGAACGCGAGGGATTTGGCGGCCTGCGTAGTCGATGGAAAGAAATAAAAACCATCCGCCATGCGTTGCGCCCATTTAAAGGGGCTAAAGACATACTTGTATACAGCCATGAGGAAGCCGAAAAAATGCGAGGTTCTCTAAACCACGTTGTCGGTGAAGCATTCCGGGAAGGGAAGGTTTTGTATGAAGCCTGACCCTGCAGCGGATATACTTTTAACAATAGCGGAAAAAGATTATACTACAATCCGTAAAATGGCGTGTGATAATGAGTTCGCGGATGAAGTATTCGGTTTCCATGCACAACAGGCGGTGGAGAAAGCGGCCAAAGCTATTCTTGCGATGAAAGGAATTACCTTTGAGAGAACACACGACCTTGAGCTGTTATTCGATGCGCTTCTGGATAACGGTTGTATTGTTTCGACGGATTTTAGCGGGTTGATTGACCTTACCGACTTTGCGGTCCAGTACCGGTATCAGGCATTCAATTAAATCGAGGCCGGGTTTGATAGAGATGCTATAGTCGATGAAGTGCGACGGTTCATTGAGCACGCCGGGAACATTGTGCGGGGCAGCAAAAATAAAAAGAAAAAAACCGGAAAACAATAATTGTATACCAAAGGGTATCCGACGAATTGGATACGGAGACAAAATACTCAGTAAGCTGGGAAGCTGAGCGGACGGGTGTGTATCTGAAAAAGCTTACCATGTGGTAAAACCACGTTAATAAAGAAAATTACTGTGACACGTTAGTCTGCCGTTTTTATTACTCACGGAATTTTGTTTTTAATGAAATAAATTATCTCCGTGAAACCGAAAGAACTACGAACATGAAAGTTTTTCTTTCCAGTTTTTTTTAATCATTATTTTTGTTATTTCTTTTGGCGTGCATACAGTTTTGTCGTAATAATTAATAATCCAACCAATCTTTTCTTTCCATTTTTTTCCCGTCAAAATTTGTGATGTGTAGTACGGAGTAAGTCCTTTCGATTGCATTACTTTTTTATAATTATCCTTTGTCCAATTAAGTTTATCTTTCCAATTTCCATATTTAACTATCTGGCTGTAATGAAAACTGTTAAAACCTATCGTCCATAAAACCGATTGAAAATTATCTTTCGCCCATGCAAGCTTCTTATCCCAATCCATTCCTATAACTATCTGGCTGTAATGAAACCCGGTAAAACCCATCGGTGCTAAAACCGATTTGAAATTGTTCTTAGCCCATGCAAGCTTCTTTTCCCAATCTTTTCCTGTGACTATTTGACTGTAATCAGAGCTGGTGAAACCCATTGGCTTCAATACTGATTTAAAATTATCCTTTACCCACCTGAGCTTCTTATCCCAATCTGGATTAGTAACTATTCGGCTATAATGAGATCCGGTGAAACCCATCGGCTCTAAAACTGATTTGAAATTATCCCTGGCCCACTTAAGCTTATTATCCCAATCTGTTCCTGAAACTATCCGGCTGTAATGATAACCGGTGAAACCCATCGGCGCTAAAACTGATTTGAAATTATCCCTGGCCCACTCAAGCTTCTTATCCCAATCTGTGTTCATAACTATTTGGCTGTAATGAGAACCGGTGAAACCCATCGGCGCTAAAACTGATTTGAAATTATCCCTGGCCCACTCAAGCTTCTTATCCCAATCTGTGTTCATAACTATTTGGCTGTAATGAGAACCGGTGAAACCCATCGGCGCTAAAAGTGATTTTAAATTATCTTTTGCCCACTCAAGCTTCTTATCCCAATCTGTTCCTGAAACTATCTGGCTGTAATGATAACCATTGAAACCCATCGGCTCTAAAACTGATTTGAAATTATTCTCAGCCCACTCAAGCTTCTTATCCCAATCCATATTCCTAACTATCCAGCTGTAATGAGAACCGGTGAAACCCATCGGCGCTAAAATTGATTTGAAATTATCCCTTGCCCACTCAAGCTTTTTATACCAATCCGCATTCATAACTATTTGGCTGTAATGATAACCATTGAAACCCATTGGCTCTAAAATTGATTTGAAATTATCCCTGGCCCACTCGATCTTCTTATCCCAATCCGCATTCATAACTATTATGCTGTAATGAGAGCAGGTGAAACCCATCGGCGCTAAAACTGATTTAAAATTATTCTCAGCCCACTCAAGCTTCTTTTCCCAATCTGCATTCACAACTATCTCGCTATAATGTGAGCAGGTGAAACCCATTGGCGCTAAAACTGATTTGAAATTATCTTTTGCCCACTCAAGCTTCTTTTCCCAATCTGTTCCTGAAACTGTTTTGCTGTAATGAGACCCGGTGAAACCCATTGGTTCTAAAACTGGTTTGAAATTATTTTTAGCCCACTCAAGCTTCTTTTCCCAATCCGCTCCTAAAACTATGCGATAAATAGCACTACTATTAAAATCATTTTCTTTAAAAAATGTAAGCATAGATTGATTTGATAATTTATTGATTTTTTCCTTACCCATATAAATAGTTCTAATCTTATCAATATTTTCCCGATTAATAACACTTTCCAGATTGATTTTATGATAAGAACGCATTGCAACAAACCTTTCGCAAAAGTATAACCGGTACATATTATATCATATCACCGCGGCAGTCTTTAACATTTATCTCTATGGTTTAATCTTAAAAATACAATTGGTTAAACCTTCCTTGGTTATCAGTTTTAACATTTTCGTGCATATGCTTTATGCAAAGGCGGAAATTCCAGCAACTTCTTTATTGCTGAATGGTGGTAATAACTATATTCGATGATCTGATTTTTAAATGCATAAATAAACCTTCAATAAGTGTTTAAGGACATAAATTATAAAATATCCTTCTACTGAAAAAAATCGCATGGTATTTTTGGTATACTACAATGTTAGTTTAGTATTTTATATTGTGAAAATTTCCAACAATGATTTATATTATTACTCTTTTTTTTGTTTGGAATATTGCTTATTATTTAAATTTAATTCGTTATAATTATTATTTTGCCAATAATTTCGTATGTTTTTTGCATAAAACGTAAAAACAAGGAGTTTATTATGAGCGAGCAGGTAAGAGAAGGCGCCATGAAATCATTAATGCAGGAAAACCGAAAGTTCCCGCCACCGGAAAATATCCAGTCAAATGCGTTTATCGCAGATACTGAACAATATCAACAGATGTGGGAACAATCAATTAATGATCCCGATGCTTTCTGGCTTGAACAGGCAAAAACTCTTTCATGGTTCAAGGAACCAACGAAAAGTCTTGAATACAACTGGGATACACAGAACCGTAAAATAGAACATACGTGGTTTTCTGATGGGCAACTGAATATCACCGTGAACTGTCTCGACCGACACATGGGAACTCCCACTGCTGATAAAACAGCAATTCTCTGGCAGGGTGAAGCTGAAGATGCCGTACGAAAATACACCTATGCAGAACTTTACAAAGAAGTATGTAAATTCGCAAACGTTCTCAAATCAAAAGGTATCCAAAAAGGTGACAGGGTTGCAATTTATATGCCTATGGTTCCCGAACTTGCCGTTGTCATGCTCTCCTGTGCGAGAATCGGAGCAATCCATTCAATTATTTTCGGCGGTTTCAGTTCCGATGCTATTTCGGGGCGTGTAAATGATTCAGACTGTAAAATGCTTATTACCTCAAACGTTTCAGTTCGTGCCGGCAAATTTATCCGTCTGAAAGATATTTCTGACGAAGCATTAAAAACCTGCCCGACAATTGAAAATGTTGTCGTAGTTAAAACTAATGACGAACCATGTGAAATGCAGGATGGCCGTGATTACTGGTATCACGATGAAATGGCACAGGCAGCGGAAGAATGTGAACCCGAAGTGATGAATGCGGAAGACACTCTGTTTATTCTGTATACTTCAGGTTCTACCGGTAAACCAAAAGGGGTTGTGCACACTATAGGTGGATATCTCCTGCACACGACGCTTACCCATAAACATGTTTTTAATATCCATGACGATGACATCTACTGGTGTACTGCTGATATTGGCTGGGTTACCGGACACAGTTACATTGTGTATGGGCCCCTGGCAAACGGATCCACCTCGCTGATGTTTGAAGGCGTTCCTACCTATCCGGATGGAGGTCGGTTCTGGCAGATATGCGACAAGTTTGGCGTAACTGTGTTTTATACCGCGCCAACCGCGATTCGCGCTCTCATGCGTCTTGGTGATGAATATGTGGACAAATATAAGCTTGATTCATTAAGAGTCCTCGGAAGTGTTGGTGAACCAATCAATCCGGAAGCATGGATGTGGTACCATACAAAAGTCGGCCATGAAAAATGTCCTATCGTAGATACCTGGTGGCAGACGGAAACCGGCGGTTTTATGATTACGCCTCTCCCCGGCGCCCATACCTTAAAACCGGGTAGCGCCGGTCGGCCGTTCTTTGGCGTCGATCCGGTTGTTCTGCGTGATGACGGTTCTGAATGTGAGCGGAATGAAGGCGGAAAACTCTGTATCAGAAAGCCATGGCCCGGTATGATGCGGACCATGTGGGGAGACCATGACCGTTTCGTCGACACCTATTTCACAATGTATAATGATATCTACTTTGCAGGTGATGGGTGCCGTATCGATGAAGAGGGTGATTACTGGCTTATGGGTCGGATTGATGACGTGGTTAATGTTTCCGGTCACCGTATTGGAACGGCAGAGGTCGAGAGTGCGCTGGTAAGCCATGACAAAGTTGCAGAAGCTGCGGTTACGCCAATACCCCATGAAATTAAAGGTCAGGGACTCTATGCGTATGTAACTCTTGTTGACGGCGCCGATCCAACAGATGAACTGAAGAAAGAGTTGATTCAGCATGTTCGTAAAGAAATCGGCCCTATTGCTACTCCTGAAGCAATCCAGTATGCACCGGCTCTGCCAAAAACCCGTTCAGGAAAAATAATGCGTCGTATTTTACGTAAAATTGCAGAAAACGACACGAGTAACCTTGGGGATATATCTACCCTTGCTGATCCAAACGTGGTTGAAAAGCTTATTCAGGATCGGCAGAATAACTAAAATTAAGAAAAGTATTACTTTATTATTTAAATGCCACGTTTTTCTAATGTAACGTGGCATTTTTTATTGGAACACCACTATATTCATTTCTCTTGATTCTTACGACAGCAATAATATTACCCCAATTTTCTTATGATTTACGTATTTAACGAGTAATTTAAATAAAGTTCCTTTAATAATAGTTAGGATATAAATTATATTAACACTCACACTTTTTTCTTATATTGTTAAAAATTTATCAAATAAACCGCACAAGCAGGAGGAGGTCCCTCTATGACAGCAAAACTTATAAAAGGAACTGAAATCCGGGAACAGATTTTAGAAGAAATTACCGCTGAAGTTGCAGAAATAAAGGAAAAACACGGCGTCGTTCCGGGATTAGTTACTATCCTGGTAGGTGAAAATCCCGCATCCATATCGTACGTTACCTTGAAAATAAAAACCGCACACCGTGTCGGATTTAAAGAAATACAGGATTCCCCACCGGCTGATATTTCTGAAGCGGATCTCCTGGCACTTATTGACAAATACAACAATGATGAAAGCATTCACGGCATCCTGGTCCAGCTTCCGTTACCGGACCATATTGATGAGAAAAAAGTAATCAACGCTATTGATCCTGATAAAGATGTGGATGGTTTTCATCCGGTGAATGTCGGGCGCTTGATGATCGGCGGCGACCAGGTCAAGTTTCCTCCTTGTACACCAGCCGGTATTCAGGAGATGATCATACGGGCAGGTGTTGAGACAAGCGGTGCTGAAGTTGTTGTTGTGGGCAGATCAAATATCGTTGGTAAACCCATTGCCAATATGATGCTTCAAAAAGCTGATGGCGCTAATTCAACGGTGACCGTAGTCCATACGCGTACAAAAGACATGGCGGCACATTGTAAACGTGCTGATATATTAATTGTCGCTGCCGGTGTTCCAGGTCTGGTCAAACCCGAATGGATCAAACCGGGCGCTTGTGTTATAGATGTTGGGGTAAATAGGGTGGGAGAAAAACCAAGCAAAAAGGACCCCAACAGAATGGTTGCAATTTTAAAAGGTGATGTTGATTTTGAAAAAGCGAGTGAGATCGCGGGAAGCATTACCCCGGTCCCCGGTGGAGTAGGCCCAATGACAATTACCATGTTAATGAAAAATACTCTGAAATCACTAAAGTTTAAACTGGGAATTGCATAACTGTAATGATTATTAGTACCTGTTCGAAATTGACAAATGATCGTCATTCCCGCATGCTTCTGCCGGGCGAAGTGCTCCGCAGGGGTGAATCCAGTGTTTTTGGACAAATAGAGGCATGGATTCCCGACAGAAACATTCGGG
>CBDVBE010000287.1:0-8884 GCA_965372145.1 uncultured bacterium
ATACCCTAAAGGGCACTTTGTGAATTTCTAAGTAGCTCTTTATAGCAGGATGTTATTTCGTGAAGATGCTTATCCAGGTTATCTGGGTTAAAACACTGTTTTCTAACGAAGAATTAATCGAGTAAGTCAAGAAGATTTATATTTTTAATTAGTTACATTTTTTATTGTATATACTATATAGTGTCTGGCCGGAAAGTACCTATTTGCAGTCATTCCGGTATTCTTTTCGGTCGGAATCCAGCTTTTTTTAATGTTTTAAGGCATGGATTCCCGCCAAAAGCATGCGGGAATGACGTTTTCGGCCAGGCACTATATAGTTATTCTGATATAGAAATTAATCACAAATCAAGGCAATCACATTGAAACGGATTGTGCAATTTTAAGTGGGGATCCGGAACATATGTCAGATTATGATCCGTCACGGGACGAAGATACGAAAGTTATATCGCTGCCGGTAACTGAAAAATCAGTTCGGGAAATTTCAAAACCACCAGGTGACACGGGTGTTGTTGTTCTTCCGGATGGTACCAAGCCGGTGAAAATGGGATCGGGTGAGGTGACTGGTATCCTCGGTGAAGGCGGTATGGCCATTGTGTATGAAATCTGGAATGAACAGCTCGGGGTGAAAAGAGCGGTAAAACTTCTGCGTCCGAACAGCACCCAGGAAAACAAGGACCGTTTTGAAAAAGAGATGAAAGTCACGGCACAGCTTGATCATCCCAATATAATTGATATTCACTATGTTGGTGAGTGGAACGGGCTCCCCTATATTGAGATGGAGATGATTGATGGTATATCACTGAGTGAACTCATTCGAAGACAGGGAAAACTTCCTTTAGAAGTGTGCACCGCAATAGCGATAATCGTGTCCAGGGCCCTGGATTATACCCATCACCATGAATACAAGGTGAGTAATCAATCCTATACGGGATTGCTCCACCGCGATTTGAAACCGGGGAATATTCTTTTTTCTCGTGAGGGTATTGTTCGCCTGACAGATTTCGGTGTTGCCACCCCGACCGATGTTGCACCGAGCACCTCAAGTGGCAAAGTAATAGGCTCTATGCAGTATCTTGCGCCTGAGCAGTTGGAGGAAGATGATGTCGATCCCCGTGCTGATATCTTTTCACTTGGTTGTATTTTGTATGAGATGTTTACGGGAGAAAGAACATTCCCTGATCGAAATATTACCCGGCTGGTGCGAAAGCGCTTGAAGAATGAATTCAGGCCGCTTGCTTCCTTTGATTTACCCATTCCGGCAAAATTAGACAGGCTCGTTAATGAGTGCCTTCATTTAAATATCAATAAGCGTCCCCAGGATATCAGTGATGTGTTAATTGAGCTTGAAAAGATACATGAGAATCTTACCTTGCGAAGTCCTGAACAGGTGATTGCAGCATATGCACGTGGTGAAAGTTTCGAAGAAGATACATTCCTCACCCAAAGAAAAATTCCGGCTCGACTTGTTGCCGGTATTGCACTTATAACTTTCAGCGTTGTTGCTCTGGGGGTATATCTCTTTATCCGCATTCCCCGTTCTTCCGACAACGGGTCGCTATCAGGTACGGTTACGGCGGATGTGAAAAAGGTGGAGACGAAGAAAAAGCCTCAGGGGCAGCGGATTCAGCAACAGGTGAAAAAACGTGACTGGCCGGATCTGAGAAGAGCATCTCAACCTGAACGACCGGAAAAGACGGTAACTCCGAATGCGCGAAAAAGGATCGTACATGATAAAAATGTCGCGCTGACCAGGAAGCCGCGAAAAAGCATTTATGAGAAAAGCAGCCCCAAAGCGACGACGGCGACGAGTCAAACTCGAAAATCAGCAAAAGATATTACTGTCCAGGGAAAACGTTCCGATACAAAGCTTGACAAAATGCTGAGGAAGTATACTACCGGCGATGTGATCACGGTATTGAAAGCTGAGGATGCCGTTAAAAATTATACTACCGTTCTGGATATCTATAACGCGCTGCCGCGTGCAAAGGCCAGTTCGAAGGAGGCGCGTTTGTTGAAACATCGTGCGCTGGTTGGAATGAATAAGGTTAATAAATCATATTTCGATAACAACCATATTAACGACGGTGAATTTTATCTGTCAAAAGCAAAATTTCTCTTTGGGTCAAGGCAATATCAGCGGGCCATCTGGATACTGGGTATTATTAAAACAGCGCCAACGGTATTAATTAACAAGAGAGTGCTCTACAAGGAAGTGCTTTACTATTCGGCAAAATGTCAAACCGCTATTCTTGAAAACAATCCTACCCCTGAAAAGCAGAAGACTGCCCAGCAAAGCTGGTTCAAAGTAAAGAGTGAATTTCGCGGCAATCAAAGCCATTCCTATTTCGTGGAAGCAAACAACGAGATCAGAAGATTAAGTAAAATTAACATTGAATAAGGATATGATGACTAAACCACAGGTGATACACGTAAAAGTATTTGCGTATACTTTTCTTACTCGCTTCATTGGTTTACTGATATGGAGTATAGGGGCCGTGAGTGCAGAATCAGACTTCATTCCCCTTACCGGGGTGCTTCCGCCAACCGTTGCAAAGGGTGAGACGCCCTATCTGGTTACCGGGCCGTTAGAGGTTGAAGAAGGCGGACATACCATTGTTGAAAAAGGGGTTATTTTCCTGTTTAAAAATTTTACCGGTATCACGGTCAACGGTGCTATTCGGGTCGAAGGCACTATGGATGAGCCCGTTGTTTTTACTTCTGAGAATGATACGCTCTATAATCCATCGTCATCCCTTGAACCTGCGGCGTTTGACTGGGATGGTATTACTATCAACAAGGGTGAGGCCGAAAGTGTCCTGGAACATAGTAGTATAAAATATTCACTTTTCGGTATAAAATGTCTTACCCGGAAGATAGCCATCAAAGAATGTGTGTTTCATGAGAATGGGAATGCTGATGTGACTATCCAGGGCGAAAAACTCTTAGTCACCTCACCCTACAATTACAGTTATGAAAAAAGTAAAGAAATGGCTCTGCCTGATATTATTGAAGAGCAACCGATAGTTGAAGTCCCTCAAGAAGAGGAACCGGAGCCGGAAACCACGTTGATTTTAGAACCTGAGGAAGAACCGGAAGAGAAAGATGATACAAAAGTCAGCTTAGTCACCGAGCCGAAAAAGAAAGAAAGGGTCGCAGGAAAAGTACTATTCCGCCTCGGCTGTGCGATAACCTCTTTTACTGGAGGCGTATTTGGCGCGAAAGAACACCTGGATTATATCTCTACAAAAGAGCATTTCGAGGATATCAATGAGTTTGATGATGAGGATAAAATGAAATACACATCCGCAGACTGGGAAAACGAAAAAGATCATACTAATGACCATATGAGGAAAATGTTTATCTTTTATGGGATTGGTCTTGCCGGATTGACACTATTTGCCATTAGTTTTGCTTTTTAAAGAATACTAATTGTTATGGATAAAGATATGAATAACCAGAGATATAACCGTAGACTATTGTTACTGTTCTGTATCAGTACGGCGATACTATTTGCCTGTATTGACGGAACAAATCCTTATAAAGATTATACTCAGTCAAAGGTTATTATAGCAGACGATTCTCCACTGCAGAATGGTGATACTGTTGAAGTTGATGAGAAGAAAGAGCTCAAGCTTGCAGTACACCTCTTTGAATATATTGACAGTTTTACTATTCATATCAGCGGCAGTGCTTCATGGAACGATACAACGGTGAACGTATTCGATGGGATGAGTAATCCCCTGTCCTTTGCGATTACTTTTACCGGTGCTGGTGTAAATACAGTTGATATAATAACGTATTATAAGGGCGGAAATATCCTTACCCAGAAAATTACCATTTATAGTGGCGCAATTGGTGATCATAAGGGTCCGTTACTCTCTGTTGTGTATAATAACATCTCCAAGGATACCATTATTACGAGTACCATTCCTTTTACCATTGATGTTAAGATTCAGGATACTGAGAGCGATTTGGATACGGGTACGTTCAGAATTAACGGCAAACCGTTCGAGACTATTGTTCTTGACAATCAAACAATCGCTCATGGGTATTATACTTTTACACAGAGTGATTTTAGCATACAACCTATAACCGTAGTCGTATATGCTGAAGATATCTTCGAGAACGGCAGTCGTGATACCTTCTGGATACGTGAGGGGAAGATAACATTCGACTCCTCCGTAACTATTGTGCGTGAGGACCCCATTGGTGACACCGTGATATCAAGCGTAGATTCAATTTTCATTGAAGGGCGTGTTGACAGCATTTCAGATTCAGCGTCCTTTTATTCCCTTCGTTTTTATGTAAACAATTCCCTTATCAATATTGCGAGTTATATCTTTTTGAAAAGTCCTGACTGGATCCTTAATTGTGTGCTTACCGACACATTAAATACTATTGTTCTGGTTATTTATCCCAAAGATGACAACTTACTTGCGCATCCACTCGATTCGAATGCGTTTGTGGTTCGGTATCAGAGGGCATCTGCAGAAATGAGAAGCAGTATACGAGCGAGGAAAAACAAAAAAGTAATAGACCGTACGTATGATTCTCTGTATACTATAAGGGAAAGAAAAAAGATATTCACTGACGGTAAATAGTTGGGCTGTGCACATAACTCATACCATTTTATAGCCCCCCGTTACCACGCATCATTACACTACCACACTCTGTAACCTATTATGTAGTAAAGGAATGCTGTGACGATACGTGTCGTACCAAGTGATTCCCAAATCCCATTCCTGCTTGCAACCGATATTGATGGGACACTCCTTGGCAGTACCTCGGAACAATCATGGCTGTGTGATTTCGTAGAGCAGTATCCTGAAAGTATGTATCTTGCATACATGACCGGCCGTTCGTTACCGTCAGTACGCTCTTTGATAGAAGCGAACATGCTTCCACCTCCCCATTTCGTATGCAGTCATGTCGGTACACAGCTTTTTGATTATCGAAATAAGGATAGTGATATCAATGCCCGGTTTACCGAAGCCGTTGATATAACGCGATGGGATCTTGAGTATATCTATCGGGTTGGTATCGGAAACGGCATTCAACGACAGGTTTTTACCAATGGTCAACCTCCGTTTCATGCAGGTTTTTTCTGGGACGGCAATGAAGATACCCTTCAGCCATTCCGTGAACGTATTGCCTCATGTGCATCGTGTTCAATCGTGGTCAGCCACGGCATGTTTATTGATGTTATCCCTGAGGTTCTCGGGAAAGGCAATGCCGTCTATTTTCTGCAGGAATATTTAGAGGTGGCTACAGACAATATCGTAATTGCAGGAGATTCAGGGAATGATTGTTGTATGTTTGATACGCCTTTTAGGGCAATTGTTCCTGCAAACAGCTATGATGAATTAAAAGCACTGGCAAATAAATCATGGCACTATCACAGCCCATTTAAAACAGGAGAAGGGGTAGTAGATGGTTTGTGTCATTTTGGATTTATCCAACGCAATTCACCTGAACAGGTACAGTAACAGTAAATAGTATACTACATAGATGAAATGAAAAGGTATGTTACCGACAATATTGCAAACAAACGCAGAGCTTGAGGAACTGGTACAATTGGCGCTTTCCATGGAATGTGCAGCAATAGATACTGAATTCATATGGGAGCGTACCTATTATCCAATTCTCGGTCTTATCCAGATCGGACTCTCTGAAAAAGAGTGTTATCTTATAGATACCCTTGCCTGTTCCGATCTCTCGCCATTAGGGAGTCTGCTTTCTGATAAGAAAATCATTAAAATATTACACGATGCGAATCAGGACCTGGTGATCCTGCATCGGGCAACCGGGGCATTTCCCACAAATATCTTCGACACGCAATGTGCTGCAGGATTTATAGGTTTAACGGCATCTATTTCTCTTGGACATCTTGTCCAGGCGACGCTCGGTATCCAGCTTTCCAAGACAGAGACCCGTACTAACTGGTTGCGGCGTCCCTTGTCAAAACGGCAGATTGCCTATGCCATTGATGATGTCCGGTATTTACCGGCAGTAAGAAAAGAGATTCTAAAACGAGCCCATAAAAATGACTTTGATACATGGTTGAATGAGGAACTCGGTTCCTATAACAATCCGGAATTGTATCAGGAAAGAGATTCACAGGTGCAGTTTCAAAGGATTAAGGGTGCAAAACGTTTTACGCCGGTCGGGCTGGCAATTCTGTGTGAACTCGCAAGCTGGCGGGAGAAAAGAGCCCGTTTTGAAGATCGTCCCCGTGAGCATATTGTGACTGATAAAACATTGATCACTATTACACGGCATAAACCGCGAGCGGTGTCTGAATTTCGATCGACACGTGATTTTCCCTCAAAGAAAATTCGACAGTATGGGAGTGATATCATTCACGCCGTGAAAAAGGGATTGGCTACTCCTCCTGAAGAATGTCCGCAGCCGTGTAAAAATAACGTTGAAGATGAAGCGCTTAATGCACGCAGTGATTTTGCTATGGCCTATACTAAGGGGCAGTGCCTTGCACGAGGGGTTGATCCGGCATTAATAGGGTCCCGTTCGGAAATCACCGAGTTTGTGCGGGATTGCAATTCTGCTCAGATTGAAAGTCAACGCCTTATGTCCGGCTGGCGGAAGGAATTCATTGGAGAAAAACTGCAGAAATTGCTTACCGGGAAACATGCAATCTGGTTGAATCCATCCACAGGACTGCCGCAAATAACTTCCGACCTACGTGTTAACGAATAGTTATTTCCGGGATGACGATACCTTTCCTTTTTATGGTAAGAACTTTTATCCTTCACGCATCTTTAATCTCTTCATCGAACTCATCAAGAGCATATTCATAGATCGTATGATGCCGCATTGCCTGAAAACCTATGATAGCGGCTAACGCTGCGGGGAGACTGTAGTGAAGGCCGAAAACCTCGGTTGCCATAACAGCCGCCGCAAGGGGCACGTTCATGCTGCTTGCCAGCATGCCTGAGAATCCGGCAGCGAGGAAGGCGTAATAGGTTGGTGACGCATAATCAATATTGAGAAAGCTTGCAGCGGATGCGCCAAGGAGCATACCGGCAATTACTGCCGGACCGGTAAATCCGGCACTCATTCCTGAACCGACCGTGATACAGTTGCACACCAGTTTACAGAAGATCATGATAAGCAGTACGATACCGATTGGTTGTTCAAATGGCAGGTTGCCTGACATGACAGACAGGTTGCCGGAAACCAGGGCCGGAACCATTCGTTTGCTTGTGCCGAGCAATTCAGGATTTACCGTCCAGCCAATAAAAAATGCAATGGCCGAACCGATAATTACTTTGAGTAATACATTGCCCTCTTTCCTTTTAAACCGTTTACTTGCACGACTGTATAGAGTTGTGTAAAATCCACCGAGTAATCCTGTAATAACAGTAAAGAGCAGGAGCCAGCCGATCATGCCAATATCCATAAATTTATCGACCGTGTCAAATTGGTAGAAACCGCCCCATCCGAGGGATTTGCCGATAAATACCGCAGTGCAACTGGAGAGTATTGCCGGAAAGAGATCACGGTATCCCATGCTTTTTCGCTGTATTATCTCCACCGCGAAAATACCGCCGCCAATTGAGGAGTGGAAGACCGCACCAAGCGTTGCAGCAAGTCCACAAATAGCGGCTGTCCGCTGATCCTGTTTATTGAATCCAACGTGGATACCTTCTATACAGCGAATCATAAATGCCATGATACCGGCAGAAGCGCGGCCTATCGGCCCGACAATGCCGCCGTTACCAAAGGTGGATATCGTAACGAGTGCTGCCCAGTATTTAAAGAAGGTAACTGAAAAGAGCAGGTCTCCGTTATGGATCCGTATTCCTCTGATGTAGGACGGGATTCCTTCACCGGCAGCATGCGGCTGGATACGGTATATGATGCCGCCGGCAATACATGCCCCGATAACAGGCCAGAGCCATATTGGCAGAGATGCGTTCGTGATAAAAGTTGAAATAGCTGATGATAAAAGAATAAATGCCTGTACCATGAGGGTCGCCACAGTACCGGCTATAATAGAGAGAATAATCCATTTTAGCAGGAATATATACGATTGTAGTATATTTCTATTCATATGTTCTGTTTATAAAAGGTTATTCAACTATTTGTTTTAAAAGAAGCTGAAACATGTATTGATCTATAATTATACTATACTTGTATAAAAAAGACAGCCTGGTTATAATGAATAAGATGGGATCGTATGATGTTTTTTATTTTACACAATTCAGAATATAGGCGTACTATATGATGCCTTTAATGACTCTATTCTTCACCTCATTTTGTATCGCCTTTTCAGGTGCGCTGATGCCGGGGCCGCTGTTGACTATTACAATAAGTGAGACTACCCGGCGGGGATTACTGGTCGGCCCGCTTCTTATTATCGGTCACAGCATTCTGGAACTTATTCTGGTTGTTATCCTGCTGCTCGGCCTGGCGCCTCTGATAACGAATGACATAGTTATTACTGTTATTGGCGTTTGCGGTGGGATAATTATGCTCTGGATGGCGGTGTGCATGTTCCGTTCGTTGCCGTCACTGACAATTAAATGGGATACACAGGAGCAGGCAAAAGGGAATTTGATCATAACCGGTGCTGTGATGAGTCTGGCTAATCCCTACTGGACCATATGGTGGGCTACTATCGGGCTTGGGTATATCCTGCATTCCAAAGAGTCCGGTTTTATTGGCGTCTGCTTCTTTTTTGTCGGACATATTCTCGCAGATTTTGTGTGGTATACCCTGATATCCGTTTCTATTGGAAAAGGGAGACATCTGTTAAATGATGTTGTCTATCGGGTTATTATAGGAATATGTGCAGGAGTGCTTGTGTTTTTTGCTTTTTTTCTCTCTTTTGGCATTGTTTTCAATAAATGTTATATTATATGTT
>CBDVBE010000288.1:0-8851 GCA_965372145.1 uncultured bacterium
TTTAAAATAGACACATACTTACGAGCCTGATTCTCATTAATAAACCAACATAAATTAAAAAGTATCCAATTCACTCCGAGTTGAGACATCTCTTCACAAAATGTATACATGCTATGAACATTCTCAGGTTGGATGGTAAATTGCATGCCAATGTATGGTAAATTTTTACTTTTTTTTCTAAGTGCTTTTACCGTATCAATAACCTTGTTATAAACTCCCTTACCACGCAATAAGTCATTTTCCTCATTGCATCCATCCAATGAGACAAGCAAAGATACATAAGGATTATTTATTAATAATTCAGTATATTTGTTTAAAAGCGTTCCATTCGTACAAAAAATAGCCGGACATTTATTTGCCTTCAGAGTGTGGATCAATTCCTCCATTTTTGAGTAGAGAAATGGTTCGCCCCCGGAAAATATAAAGGAAGGTTTCTGGTTGCTTACCTGTTTGATGCATCGCTCAAGTACTGGCCAGTCAATCTCTTTGGAAGTTTCTGCAGTTGATTCATTCTTGACCCAGCCTTGCTCCCCCCATAACATACACATTTTACATTTCAGATTACACTGATGAGTAAGATGCACTTTATATACCAACGGTGGTGGTACCCGGCCATCCTTACCGGAATTATGGTCTACCCACTTATACCTTTTATTAAACCTTATTTTCTTCCCTATCAGATGGAATAAATATGCAGGATTCCTTCTCAGCAGTTTAATAAGTGAAATAAATATTCGTACTATTTTACTCATAGTATTTCCAGGGTTTATAAAAATTCTTCCATCGTGACCTTCGATTCAACTACCCTGTTCTTGTGTATCAAAGAAATGTCATCGAATGATAAAAAATCGATAGAAATAGTAATTGCCATAGTAAATATTTTATTAAAATACTCCCTGATTTGTTGCGCTATTCGTTCTCTGGAATACCCGTTTTTTATTATAAGTTTGACCTGAATATTTTCCCTGTTCTCCTGAATGACTTTGTACCAGAGTATCCCATCAATAAAATTAAAAACGATAAATATATTCGCAATAAATCGTCCGTCAGGGGTTATTATAATATCCTGGCTTCTCCCATGTATCTCCTTAATTAACGGTAGCTTTCTTCCACATTTACACGGTTTTTCTTCGGGGAGGACTGTTATAAGATCACCCGTTTTATATCGAATAAACGGCATTGCATAATTATGGAGTGATGTACCGATCACTTCACCAATAATGGTTCCTTTTGGGGAAGAAATATGCTGTTCCTCTTCAACTTGCAGGATGCCATATTCCGAATGCACATGATACCTTCCCAATGGACACTGTGAAACAGCCATAGTACGTTCCATGTGTGCATAAGAATCAACTATTTTGCAACTGAAAACTTTCTCAATATTTTCTCTATGGTGTTGAAGAATTTTTTCACCGGTAGTAAATACTGCCTTAAAACTCAAATCGCGGCAGCCGGATCTTTCCACTAACGTTGCAAAAATATTAAGAACAGTTGGTGTCCCTTTTAAAAATTGGGGGTTGTATTTTTTAATACCTTTTATATACGTATGTACATTCTCAAAACTGAGTTGTGCAGGGTTCAAAACAATCCTGTTTGTCAGCAGGCGGTAGTCTATAATAGTGTCCACCGCAGAATTTACAAAGTGGTGCAGAGAAAATTCCGCAAACCGCTTTCGCAGTTTATATCCGGCCCATGACCAATACCGCCAGTAATAACAGAATTCAAGAATCATTGTATTTTTATCAAGATAAAAACATACCGGCTCTCCGGTGGTGCCTGAAGTCCGGCAGAGGTAAGGATGGTACTTTTTCAGGTTTTTAGCCTGTAATTGGCGAAAATTTTTCTGCAGGATTTCTTTTGTCAGCAACGGTAGCTTATGCAAATCATTTTTCGTCTTAATATCAGCCGGTTTTAATTGTAAGGTTTTAAATTGCTCATGATAATAGGGTACATTGTAATAACAATGTCGTATAATCTGTTTCAACCTGTCATTTTGATATTCCTCCAGTCTTTCCTTTGAAAACCATTGGCTTTTCTATAAAAAAGACCGGAATTTTATTATACTGACGGGATAGGCGAAATCTTTTATTTGAAAATCAATTGACATAGTATTTTAGTAAACTAGTACCATTTTTATCCGCAGGATAAATCTGAGTCCTGTAAAAGGGGCAATATATTCTGATAAATGTATCCCAAGTTACACGGTGCTGATGTATGTTTAATAACTCTTGTGTATATTACTTTTTAATCCCTCGCAGAAAACTCAAAAAAACCGGCAGCTTTTTTATTCCACCAATTCCTTTTATTTTGATCACCGGTAATAATAAATTGTGCAAGGTCAAGGGCCTGCAAAATACAATGATCGATATTGCAATGTAAGAAGAGTCCATTTCTTCCTATAGTAAACAGATTGCTTATACCGTTTAATCTGTTGTATAGACCGTTAAAGGTATCCCTCCAGCCAAGTTTGTAGACAGGATAGGTTTTTTCCAGTCGCAAGGTAAAGTATTCAAGAACCGTATATTTTTCTTTGAGTATTCCTGCTGAAACCAGATCCCTAAGGCATATTTCCAGCACTTCTTTATCAGATAATTGCCATTTCTTTTCATCAGGTGACATTGGTATTTCAACGGTTAATACTGTTCCTCTTACTGAGTGATTCAGAAAGGGTGAATACTTGTTAAGAATTGAAACTCTGCCTATAGTTACATCGAGTGACGGAAAATAAAAGGTTTCATTCTCATGTTCAACTGACTGATCGACATGTATATATACAATTCTCATTCCCCTCCACATCAAGGCATTCCTGCCTGCCTCTTTCTTATAAACAAGATCAAATAAAGTATCGATTGGCATTGTGGAAATTAGAGAGGATACGGCAAATGTCTCTTTTCCATTACTGCGAGTACGTAATGTGATTTTTTGAACAGCATTTTTATCCAATTCTATTTTTTCAATTGTAGCATTTGTTATTATCCTGCTGTTATTCTGTAAAATTTGCTTACCCGCTTCTTGTGCAATTTCACCCATACCGTTTTCGGGATAGTAGAAATAGTTAGTTTTCCCTGTAATGATTCTGTAGAGAGATTCAAAATCACAAAACGTTTTCCTCCTTTTAAATCCATCCACTGAGATTTCTTTCCCATCTATTCCCCACAGTTTTTTGGCAAAATCTTTGTAAAAAATATTGTGCGCTTCTATACCCACATTTTGAATGATCACATCCTGATAGTTAACGCTGTCTTTTTTGAAGAATCTCCTGCTTTTCATATAACCAACAATCAGATTCATACATTCTTTTACCGACATAGTCTTTACAAAATCAGAAACAGTCGGCGGGTAACGCAATACTTTCCCGTCAAATAAAAGCAGACCTCGCCTTGAACGTTTCAGTAGAGATATTCCAATATCATCTTCTATGTACCGCACTACCTTTTTTGAGAAATCACCATGAATTCTGTGGGAGCCAAGATCATAAGAAAGAGACCCTTTTGAGAAAGTCGCCGACAATCCTCCTATGAAATCCTCTTTCTCAATTACAGCAACGGTACCACCGTATACAGATGATAATTCCCTAGCTAATACCAATCCGGTAATACCTGCGCCAATTATTACAATTTTATCGTCCTGACTATCGATCATATTACTATCTCAATTCAGATGCAGCTTAATCTATAGAGTACCCATTTCTCCTCCGGTATATTGTTACTTTTATTCAACCTTCGTACCACTTTATACAACAGGAGCTCAGCGATCACAGCTGATTTAACGGTACTTACTTTGTTATAACGATAGTGAGTGTCTTGCAGCAGGTTACCGATAACATTCTTACCCTCCGCATACCAGCGAGATTCCGGATGGACAATATACACGGCATTTCCTTCAGAAAGAACACTATCAATTAAAGCGGTCTCAAATCTTTTTTCTACAATCACCATCTTATTTTTAATAGATATACTCTTCACTCTGGAATCATATAAGGCAAGATCCAGTTCTGTTATCAGCAAATCACCGGCAACCAGTAATGTATTTAGAGTCGTAACTATTTCATATCGCGCTTTATGCACGGCACGGGAACTTTGAACTAAATTAAAACTGATTTCAAAATTAATATAGAGCGCAAAGCAAATCCATAGGTAATATAAAACTTTTTTGATTGGGTCCTTTTCAGCCCGGGCATACAGTCTATCCATGCCGACATTAAACCAGATAAAACAAGGTATGAGTGCAGGAATGGCATAACGGTTTGCAAAGGCAACAAAAAATGATAATAAACTTAAAAACGATATAAAAAATATATTAAGATAGGTCGCAACACGTCTATTACCATCCTTTTGGAAATAATAAAAACCAACAGCAACCATCGGCAAAAACAAAATTATGATACCTCTGAAATGAAACAACATCAATTTCAGATACTGGAAGATTTGTAATCGATAGCCCCACTGTAATTCCTGAAAAAAATATTGTATCCCAAGTGTTGGTTGATGAGCGGAATACGAAATACTGTAACTATGGTTGAGATAATGTACGTTATAAATTACCTGAGGAATAAAAGGGAATATAGCAAGTACAATTCCCAGAAGGTGGTGTCGAAAAGATTTTTTTGTAATCCAGATAAAATAGACAAAAGCCGGAAAATAGAATATACTTGCATACCGTAAACTGATTGACATAGAAGCAAAAAGATACACCAGGGGGATGTGCGAAAGTTTTTTTCCATCGAGGACGTTAACAGTAAAATAAATAGTTATGGTTATGAATAATACCGCCGGTATATCAGATAAAATTTGAGTGCTATAGCGTAAAAGTGGTAGTGAAAGAATGAAAATCAGGCTTATTACTGAGGCAACTTTCTTATTACTATAGGAACTATTTATCAAATATAAAAAAAAGGCGCATATCAGTAATGAAAATTGGGATAAAAACAATCCGAAACAGGTTGGATCAATTTTAAAAAAAAGAGAAAACAATAAAAAGTAACTATAGAGAATATTTCTGAATTGCGCTCCTGTTTCTCCATTTTCATAGAGATTGACAGCATTTTCAAACCAGCTTGAAGCGTCAAATGGAAAAATGGTATCAAATAAGTACCAGGTCAATACAAAGCCAAATAGCAATACCCCTATAATGTATTTATGTTCTGAAATAAGTAGTTGTATCTGTGGCCGAGTTAACCGCATGTAACTATACCTTTTCCTGTAATCCTTTGTTTAACGTAAAGGATTTTATCTGAAATACAACAACTTCCCGGTTGATTGTTAATCTACAGGGTGAAGTTGAATTTAGTATTTTCGGCAGTTCAGGATCTTACCGGGATGCCTCACTCTTTTTATCGCCTTTTCGTGAATGTATACCCTACACCAACGGTAGTCTGTATACCGCTCGCATTCAGCTCTTCCATTGAGACCGGTATATGGATATGATAGTCAATTTCCAGAATAACGTGGAGGAAATTGTTAACCGGGATTTGAATGCCGCCGAGTGCAACATACCCGTATGTCAGCCCATAGTGCGGTTGTTTGAACCAGTCATTATAATCCATCTTCCAGTAGAGGCCGAATCCCAGGCCGGCGAACGGGTGTATTCTTATCTTTTCCGGTTTATGGCAGTATTTCCCATAGAGAAAAGTAGGTACCAGCAGGAAATCATGATCATCGTCATTATAGATTACCGAGGTGAATGATATTCCCGAGGAGAGGCCGAGAGAGAGCCCGGAACGTTCAAGGAATTCGAAGGAGAGCTTGGCGTTGAATGTTATGGTATAGAACTCTTTTGAGACTTCATCGGTAAAATCATATATGCCGATGCCAAGATTTACATTTCTCGCATGCAGCGACAGAACCAACATCCCGCATACTACTATACATTTTATGAACAATGTAGTATTGGAGGTTATTTTTTTTATCATGCTATTCATTTTTCCATTCATTTTTGGTAAGAATCAAGGCCACAAAGGCACAAAGACTCTAAGATAAAAACATATTATATTTTGCTGATTTAATGCAATTTAAAAAGAATGGTGGCATATAGTTTACAATTTGCGATAAGCTGTCGTGCTCGTTCTCGTTATCGGGCGTAATGATCCCACAGCGCGGGAGGATAATCTAATTTCATTTCGAATGCACAAGCCGATTACGAAGGCAAGATGCCATTGTTACTAGTTCTGACCGAACACCGTCCCTCTGAAGCGGGACTGATCACGAGCACGAAAACTATTTTGGACAACAATCACATTACCCCAGGTTACCAATGAGTATCTTAATTCCGATTTTCGGATTAACCGTGGTGAACGAACCTATATGCAGATCGGTATCATTGGAATCCTCATCCTCACGTTCATGGTACGACCTGAAGATAAATACTCCGGCATCAAAGCCGATATGCAGCCATTTTTTTATAGTAATCGAATACCCCAGTTGAATATCTCCGGCAACAATAGAGGCCTCTCCACCCTCTTCTTCTGTTTCCTCGCCCTCTTCTTCACCTTCGTCCTCGTCCTCATCTTTTTCAGGTCCTTCAATGCTCATTTCACCGAGGCCGGCATAGCCGCCGATACGGAGGGTACCTTTGTTGAACACGAATGCCTTTTCGATCATAATGCCGCCAAATCCGATGCCAACGCCTATTTCCCAGGTTGTATCAGCGCGTGTGGTGGTATAGCCCCGTTCACCGCCCCTGCCGAATCCGCCGATCCGGAATCCGTCACCCTTGCCAAAGAAAAGCTCCCCGCCAAAAAGCGCAAAAATCTCAAACCGGTTGGGTATCTCAAAATCAAAACCGTAAAATGCGGAGCCCGGCAGTACTGACTGTTCTGCAAGAAAATCTTTCACAGGAGTCATATCAAGAAACGCCATATCTGTTTTAAATGCAGCACTCGCTCCCCTGCTCTTATTTGTTGCTTTCTCCATTCTTTTACAGAGATTTCTGAATACCTCTGCTGCCTTACTGTTTCTGACACATGAATTTTCCTGAATTGCAATGAGCGAATCCTGGTTCTTTTTCAATACCTTGATCTCTTCTTCAAGTTTTTCCACCCGTTCTTTCAGGCCGGTCTCCTGTTGCGGGGCAGGATCTTCGGTTTGTGCGTAACTCTGACCGGTGACAAGAAGATTAGCCAGCAAGGCAAGTATAATTATTTTTTCCATTGGACACCTCCAATTTGTTATTATTTGTCACCACCGAATCGGTAAGAAAACATGAAACCGGTTTCAGGTGCAATATCCGTTGCTTTGGGAGTCACCCCGATTCCGGCATTTATCTTTAATCCGACATACTTGTTGAAATGGATTTGCAACTCAGGTACAAATTCCACCTCATCCTGGTCGCCTTCAAACATGAAAAACAGGGTGATCCGGTCGGAAAATTTCTTTAGGTACTCGAGAGCGTATTCACCCGGCGCGACCTCCTCGTCCTCACCGTCATATTCAACTGCAAACCGTGCGGTCATGGTGCCGAACTTGAAACCTTTTACTATGCCGAGACCAAGCTTAAATTCCCAGGCAGACGTGCCGATAAGCAGCCTATCTTTCTGCAACGGCAAGACAATTTCAAGATAGTTGAAGAATTCCGGGATTTTTTCCTTTTCAAAGTTATACCGCCACCGTATCTGGCCCTCAACATCTCCAAGGCCGTCTTCATGCACCGTATCAGGCATCGTTGATGTATCGTTATCCGCTTTATACAGAGTGGCATACATGCCCGCTACCTCGAATTCGAACATGAGCCTTCTGGTTATACCTATAGCACCGTACAGCAATCCCTCATGGCCGACAAACCTGCCCTCATAGTCAACTTCATCGTTGCTGAAATCCATTTCACTGGGATCATACTCCTCGTCATGGTTATAGTAGAACTCATAAAACGGGTAAACTATTATTTCCTTATGGCGAATGTAGGTACCGAACATGGAGGTGGCCATACCTCTTCCCCGGTCTTTTAAATAGGTAGGCAGCTTCTCCTGGGTACTGTTTTCTGCGAATGATAGTGTTGAAAAAACGAGAGAGCAAATCAAGAGTATCGGGAAACATTTTTTCACGCGGTATATAAAAGAATTCTTATTCATTGTCCCCCCTCTGTGGAGTGGTGTTAGATTATATAGATAAGATAATTAATCTGATGGGGAATTTCTACGATATTATGGTTTGTGTAAATGATAATACCTATTGAGCTTATCTGACAAAAGGAAATGAAACGGTGGATAAAACCGCATCACCTGCTTTTAAAAGAAGAACATGCATCCCTGAAATCATTTTATCGGTGGGAAATTCCTGCCAGTGGGTTCCTGTTTCGTTTTTTCCCGCAAATAGAGTCCGTATATGTTTCCCTTGAAGGTTATATAGCACAATTGATATAGCGGCCGGATGTGCTAATGAATAGGATACTTTTATAGTATTCCCCGCCCTATTACCGATACTATTTGCGGACACCACGGTGTTGCCTGATTGTAAAGAGGAGTACTTTATATCAGTCGGAACGCTGTAATCAATCAAAGCAACACCTGCGTTTCCCAATGTGGCACGTATGAATTCACCGTAGAACAGCATCTCCCCTATTCCGCCGGGAGTTTCGCAGGAATCAAGAAATTGTATGTCCGTAGGATCAGTTACATCGTATGCTTTTACACCCTGGAAATCAGATGCCGCAGCTTTTGTGATACCTGCATAGACTTTATCATCAAAAAAAGCTATATCGGTCACTGCACCGTTTACTGCAACCTCATCGATCTTGGAATAACCGGAATCATCAGCAAAAATACAGTATTTATTAACCCCTCCTGCAAATATAACACCGCTATTAACCCCAGTTCCGCATTCAAATTCGTAAGTCCTTGTATTTTATAATAGTCCAA
>CBDVBE010000289.1:0-8806 GCA_965372145.1 uncultured bacterium
TTTTTAGAAAGGAATCTGATAAGGAACTTACTTGCGGGTTTACCCCGCGTTAGTAATAGAAACCAAAAACCTGTTTTTCTTTTCGTTTGAAAGAATGCTTTTGATTACGTTCAAGTTCCCGTACCGCATTGAATACTCGAACTTTTATATACTTCTTTTTTGAATGTTCAACGAATATGGTAACTTTATCATGCGTTAGTTCAAATCTAAGAAGGGTTCCTTTCCAGAGAAAACTAAAAATGACTTTATTCCATGTACGGGGTATTTTTGGATTAATAGAAAGTAATGTGTCACGGACACTAATCCCGGCAAAACCGAAAACGATTGCCTGATAGGTTCCGCCACAACTGGCAGCATGGATACCCTCATGCGTATTACCATACAGATTGCTGACATCCGCGCGAAGTGAGACATTAAAGAGATGATACGCTCTGAATATATCCCGCGCCTGGCATGCTGCAATGGAACAAAGTGAAGGACTTAACGATGATTTATGCAGTGTCCTCGGCATGTAATAGTCATAATTTGCTTGTTTTGTTTTTTTGTCAAAGACGTTCGGAAACAAGAGCATGAGCATTAATACATCCGCCTGTTTGATAAACTGGGTTTTCCCCAATTCTTTTGTCCCGAGACGTGAGGGCAGAATAGGGATGCCGTTTTCATCCGTTTCATTAATCTGTAAATCTCGTAATTTAAAAAAACCGTCGAATTGCTCAATAACACCTTTTCTGTTTATATTCGGGCTTTTTATTTTCGTCGCTATGGTTCGCCATCGGGCAGCTTCCCTGTCTTTCAGGTTCAGCTTCCCCTTTAACGAAGTATACACTTTAGGGGTTGCTCTTTTCAGTCGATTGAACATTCTATGGGCAGTAATCAGATTCCAGCGGACAAGAAAATTTGTATAGGCGTTATTGTTTACACCAACATGAAATTCATCCGGGCCGACAACATTGTTTATTTCATAGTGCTGTTTTCGCTTGTTAAATTCAACACGACTTGCCCAGAAGCGAGCGCATTCAAAGAGTATTTCATACCCATACTTATTCATAAATGCATCATCTTCAGTTGCAGTATAGTAAGCATATACCGCGTAAGCAATATCAGCAGTAATATGAAGTTCCATTGTATGGGTAACTATTTTTACTACTTTCCCATTAATATCTTTAGCCCAGGCCGGTGTCTGCTCATCGCCATATCCGGCTGATTCCCAGGGGAATTGTGCACCGGCGTATCCCGATTCTTTTGCGTTTTCCCGGGCTTTTTCCAATCTATTATACCGGTAGAGAAGCATGTTTCTTGCTGTCCTGGGATTGGTATGCAGATAAAAGGGTAACAGGAGAATTTCCGAATCCCAGAAGATATGTCCTTTATATCCTTCACCAGAGAGAGTGCGTGCGCCAATACTGGAAAAACCATTGTCATCAGGTGCACATATCAAAAGGTGGTATAGGCTAAACCGCAGATTTTTCTGGAGGTTTGCTGTTCCGAGAATTTGAATATCAGAAATATCCCATAATTTCTTCCACTCAGCGATGTGGGCATCGAGATGAGTATTAAAATCAGTATGGAAACTGCGATAAAATTTTTTATACGTATTTTTCTTGATAGCCGTATAGTTTTTATCACTGGGAAAGTGCTCTAAATAGAAGAGCTTGGTAAAAATCACCGGCATACCTTTTTGAATAGATAGTTCAAGAATGTTATCATTGGCATATGTTTTTTTACCATTCGTTTCATAGTAGAAGCCGCTCCAGTATATAAAGGCATGGAGTTTTTCCAGGGTTTCGCCAACAAGGTAGCCATTGTTTTTTTCCTGTCCAAGCTCTTTTATGGTAAAATGCCTTTTCCGCCCTTCATCAAGCATGCCTTCATTTGAGACTGAGGTATCAATTCCGGTATGGATTTCAAGTTGGCAATCGCAATCACGTGATGCTATCATGATTTGCATCATACCGATATTTTTATTGTGCATGGAAACAAAACGGATGGATTGATATTCTAATCGGTTGCCTGCAACATTTTTAAATTCTGTATGCCGTACCAAAAGCCCTTTATGCAGATTTAGAATTCTTTGATGTTTATGAAGGGTCATTGAATTGATATCAAATTTCTCACCATTAATCGCGAAACGGAAGTTAAAAGGATTGGGAAGGTTTACCAGATAGGCAACGCGTGCCATAACCTGATCATAGACCCCGGAAATGAATGTGCCGGGTATGCATTTGTCCGGGAGCTCTTCAAGCACACCCCGAGTGCCCAGATAACCGTTACCAAGAGCGAATTGTGATTCGCATATCGTTTGAAGAGACGGTCTCCAATCACTTTCTTTTATGAGCCACATTTCTTCATCGATATATTTGCCATAAATATTTTTCATGAGATCCTCAAATTTATGTTATAGCATTATTACCCATGAAAAATTAATACCTATGAAGATGATAACAGTAACGTTACAATTATACTATAAAAGATATATTTTGTGTAAAAAGAAAATGGCTTTCCCTTGTTAAAATAATTGTCACTGGAACAGGAATAAAAAGTAAAAAAGTATAGATTTTAGTCGTTTTTTTATGGGAAGAGTGATACTATTATTCTATTCCAAAATTTTGGATTTTAGATTTCAACCCTGAACCCTATACGAAAAGGAGGAAATTCATTTCCCCTTTGAGTCATACCCTAAAGGTCGCCCTATACCTTTTGGGTGTGAACCTGTGAACGGTTACAAACTATTTAAATAATAGAACATCGTTAGCATGTATATTTGATTTACATTAGAGGTAATTGCAAAAGTCGACTTTATACTATAAAATACTCCATATAAGTCCCTTATTAAGGGATTTAGGGATCCATAAAGAGACTTTTGCAATTACCTCATTAATAAATAAAAAGTGCAGCGGCACTATTTTTCTGAGGAGGAAGTTGAGTATGAAAAAGAGTATAATCCCCGCCTTGAGTAGCCGGGAATGGCTTGTTGAAGAAAAAAAATGGGAGCCGAAAAAACAGGCATTGTATGAATCACTCTTTACCCTGGGCAACGGCTACCTGGGAAGCCGCGGTATTCTTGAGGACTTGCCGGAAGGTGCGACACCCGGCACCTATTTCGCCGGATTGTACGATGCTAAAAATACCCAGGTAACCGAGATGGTGAATGCTCCGAATCCGGTATATTTCAAGATGAAGGTTAACGGGGAGTCTCTCGATAATGCAAACATGAAGGTCGTTTCCCATTATCGCGCCTTAGATATGCAGCAGGGGATACTGGTTCGAAAAACAGTGTTGTCTGATAAGAATAAAAAACGGTATTGTATTGAGTCAGTCCGTTTTTTCTGTATTGATCAGAAACATCTTGGTGCAATGCGTGTGCTGATTACCCCGCTGGATGCATCAGCCGAAATTGAGATTGAATCTCTGGTTGATGATTCGGTTACGAATAAAGGGATAATGACTGAAGGTAATAAGATGCACTATATCACCAGAGAGAAGTGTCGGATTGGTAAAAGTAACTACCTGTCGGATATGACCTTTGAACACCGTTATATCCTTGCTTATGCCACGCACCTGTTTGTGAGAAAAGGTAATCAGGAAGCAACTGAAGCTAAAGAACAGTTTACTATTAAAGCGGCGAAAAACCGGACAATCTGTTTAACAAAGTTTTTTGCTATTAATTCAACACGGGATACGGGAATTGGTGAAAATTCTATTAAAGTAAAAACGGTTTCATTGTTGAAGGATGCTGTAAAGAAAGGGTTTGATAAGATATTTTCCGAGCATAAAAAGGGGTGGGCGAGCCGCTGGGATATATCAGATGTGCAATTTGGTTGTAAAGGTGAACCACAACGTGCTTTACGATTTAATATCTATCATCTTCTTATTCTCGCAAATCCGGATGATGAGCAGGCAAGCATTGGCGCTCGAACCTTAAGTGCCGAAGCTTACAAAGGCCACGTGTTTTGGGATACGGAACTGTTTATGCTGCCCTTTTTTATTTACACCGATCCGGGCGCGGCACGGGCATTACTTATGTACCGGTATAACCGGCTCGATCCGGCAAGAGGTATTGCCGCCCGTCGAGGATATGAAGGGGTGCAGTTCCCCTGGGAGTCTGCTGATAAGGGCGTTGAAGCAACACCGGATTTTACTATCGACCTCGATGGCAGGGTAGTCCGTACTATTATCGGTGAAGAGGAGCACATCATCTGTGATGTCGCTTATGGAACCTGGCACTATTATCATATTACCGGTGATAAGAAGTTTATGTGGAATCACGGTCTCGAAATGCTCCTCGAAACAGCACGTTTCTGGGTTAGCCGGGGTAAGTATAATGCCAAAACAAAAGAGTATGATATTAATGGTGTTATGGGGTGTGATGAATTCCATGCGAATACGAATAATAATGCCTTTACCAACGGCCTTGCCCGGTTTAACATATATGCAGCGCTAAGATGCCTGAGAGAATTCGATGCGCTGAATAGTGATAAGGTTTCGTCTCTGTTGGAAAAGATACAGCTAAGTAAAAAAGCAATCAATCGATGGGAAAAGGTTGCAGATGCTGTTAAGAAACCGCCGAAACGAAATGATAAGGTCATTGAAGAATTCGACGATTTCTTTAAACTGAAATATTTCCCCTTGCCAAAACGGGAAAAGTATTATTTACCGGGATTACCCGAAAAACATGTTTCGGTAAAAGACCTGTGCAAGACTCAATATGTCAAGCAGGGCGATACACTCATTCTGCTCTACCTGCTTTCTGATGAATTCGACATGGAGACGAAAAAAGCAAACTACTATTATTATGATGATCGAACATTACACAAGTCATCACTCAGTCCATCAACCCATGCAATTATGGGTTCTGAGGTCGGTGACATGAAAAAGGCATTCAACTATTTTCTTGCCTGTTTATATACTGATATACATAATTTATATGACAATACTGCCGGCGGTATTCACGGCGCCTCACTTGGTGCGGCGTGGCAGGTTGTCATAAATGGATTTTGTGGTATGCGTATCGGATTGGACCGAATTTCTTTCAATCCATATATACCGAAAGAGATTGGCGGCGTTCGATTTTCAATACTCCGGGAGGGGAAGAGATTGAACGTTTCCGCCAAAAAAGATACAATGACTTTTAATTATGAGGCTGGTTCACGTCAATCTACAGAAGTGTATGTTTTTGGACGACCGGTTCAGATTAACGGTGGTAAAACAGTAACAGTAAAAAGAAACTAGGAGAAATGTATGAGTAAAGAAGAGATTCGTATTGCGCATCTGCACTGGGGATTCCCTCCGACAATCGGCGGTGTTGAAACCCATATGTCAATTTTACTGCCCGAACTGATAAAAATGGGGCATAAGCAATGGGTGTTAACCGCATCACTCCCGGATGTAGAAAATAGAGAAACATATAAAGGGATTGAGCTGGTTAGAACTCCGGTTATGGATTTGAACAGGTTACTGCAACCGGATTCAACGATAACAAAAGAAGAGGTACAGAAAGAGTTCAAGACCTATCTTGATGAGGTGAAGCCTGATTTAATCCATGCACACAATATGCACTACTTTACCCATATTCATACGGAAGTCCTTGGCGAGGAAGCAAAAAGTCGGGGAGTACCTTTAGTGCTCACTGCGCATAATGTCTGGGATGAACCGATATTTCTTGACCTGACCGCAAAGTTTCCCTGGGATCATATCATTGCAGTGAGTCACTTTATCAAAAAGGAGATATCCGGCGCCGGATTTGATGGGAACAAAATCACCGTTGTTCATCATGGTATTGATACGGATAAATTCAAGAAACGTGAAGATTTGGATACGTTATATGATAAGTATCCTATGTTGAAGGGTAAACGGGTCATATTTCATCCTGCACGGATTTCTCTTGGAAAGGGTGGAGATATAAGTATTAAAGCCACAGCCATTGTTAAAAAACAGATTGATGATGTTTTCCTGGTTCTTGCCGGGTCAGGGAACATAATTGACTGGGATGCACATTTTGAAGGTGATATGGCTTTCATGTCAGAGCTGATTGATATTCTTGGATTGAAAGATAACATTTATATCGATTCGTTTACCATTGATCAGATGGCAGAGCTCTATAACCTTTCTGAGGTCTGTGTGTATCCATCCTCTGCACAGGAGCCCTTTGGATTAACCATGCTGGAAGCACAGGCTTCCCAAAAGCCTATGGTTGTCACTCGCGCCGGCGGTATGCCGGAGATAATCCATGATGGCATCAACGGGTATGTCGTCCCTATCCGAGATCATGAAGCATTGGCGCATAGGGCTATTATGCTCATGCAGGATAAAGAGCTCACGCAACGGTACGGTGAGGTTGGCAGGAGTAATGTGCTGACCCATTTTACCAAGGAGATAATGGCACAGGCTACCTTGGATGTTTATAAAAAGGTATTGAATAAATCATAATCATAATCTTAATCATAATCGATTACGAAGACAAAGTGCCAGTTCGAATGCGATGAAAGAGCATGCTATCGACTTGTCCTGGCCGCGCACGAGCAGGAGCACGATTTAACAGCTTTAAACCAACCCATCAGGCTTCTGCAGATAGGGATTAATCCGTGTCGAATCACAGGGATCACTGCCCTTGGAAGGTAATTTGGTCGCAATACATGTTTTAAGAAAGGATAACGCTGCATCTTTATCATCGTCAAGTAGGATTTCCTGGAGTTCAAGCAAGTCTTTTTCTTCAAGTGTTATAACGACTTTATTCATTTTTTCCCTTTATTTTTATGGATTAACTATTTCGTGAAATAAAAATAGCTCATGGATTACCAGGCGCGACATAGCCGATTATAAAACTTAAATCTCAGAACTCAGTAATTTATCTTAATTCCTTCAGATAATATCGTAAGTTATACTAAAGCATAACATTATGTCCCACAAAGGGGATAATGAACACTAACAACTGAAGTTGCAAGTGTTCATAATAGAAGCAGAAGGTCATTCCATGCCCTTCTGCTTAACTCACTGTAAAAATCCCTCGTCCTTCGTTCTCCGACAAAACAAGTCGATAGCATGCTCTTTCATCGCATTCGAACCGGCACTTTGTCTTCGTCCTCGTCCTCGGTTTTTTCTTATTAACTGTGAAAAAATGGACCGAGGACGAGGAGGAGGGACGAGGACGATAATAAAGGGAAAGAAACTTGCGATTTATAATTGTCAATTTCGCGTATTTTACTGAGTTCTAAATCTACTCCCTCCAACCTCCAGGAGGAGTAATTTTGACTATATGTAAATAGTATTACGCCTTATGCAATTGCCTCAAATGTCTATTATTTCTAATAAAATCAATTTCTATTTTTAAATCGTGTTTCTATTTCTAATAAAAAAGGACTATATTATAAGTTAAGTAATTGACTTTTAACTAAATTGCAGTATCTTATCTATAGAAGATTCTTTCCGGGAACAAGAGAATTTTTTTCTATACACTCATATGTTATACAAGTGAAGTTAACAGGAGGTCGTAGTCGACGCAGATTAATATATTTTAATAATAAAGCTTAAAAAGGAGACATTCTATGGAAACAGAAATGACGATAAAGGAGATTGAATCACAATTTGATTCGGAATGGGTTTTAATTGCTGACCCTAATACCGATGAAAATCTTACCGTTTTAGGGGGAAAGGTACTTCATCATAGCAAAGATAGAGACGAAGTATATCGTAAGGCAGTTTCCCTCCGACCGAAAAGATCTGCTTTAATCTATACGGGAAAGATGCCTGAAGACACGGCGGTGGTATTATGAGTTACACGTTTGATCCAGACACCGGTCTTGTGATTGCAAGTGCCCTGCTCAACAAAGCCTGTAAAAAAGGTGCAAGTGCCCTGTATCTGTGTGACCAACAAAGAGTGACCTTTAAACCAAACAGTGTGCCCTGGATTTTCTTTTCAATCCAGGGTTACCAATGTAAGAAGAATCTATTTCTATAAAATTATATGCGTCATGGGTTGCTGCTTCATACCCTACGAGTATAACTACCAATGGAAATGCCCTGAAGGACAACTCGAAATGGAAATGAATTTCCTATTCCTCGTTTGAATTTCCTATTGTCCGTTTAATTTATTTAACTAATTTTTAGCTAATAGTATATTATGTAAAACGATATGAAAATATCCTCAACATCTATTTTACCAGGGGATAGCAGAAAAAAATTCAGTGGATACAATAGTTGTGGTTAGCCGATTCATTATCCTTAACGTTTTACTAGATAATAGTATGTTATTTATAAAGATATGAAAATGTCCTCAACAAATGATTCACTGGGGATAGCAGAAAAAAATTCAGCACAATCAATAGTTGTATATGTAATATTCTTCATATTCAAACGTCAGAAAATGGAGTTAATATTATGTTTAATAAATTAATTCTTATCGGAGTATTATTATTAATCTTTTTTTCACTCTTTTGCGAAAAATCTATAAACGAAATACAACGGAGCGATTTTATCGGAACTTGGTCATTAGCTGATGACACAATTCCAGGGGCACCATGTTGGGGATTTACAGACTCTATTGTAGGCCATAGTTATTATGGGCTTGATACAGTTGGAATATATTCTTCATGGAGTTTTGACAATACAACATTAAATTTAATAGATGGTTTAAATGAAAAATTTGAAATTCAATATGAGTTCATTAATAAGAATGAAATAAATTTAAAATATTTCGATAGTTATGCAGGGAATATTAATAAGTTGTTTTACAAACAGATACAATAAAATTGTATTATACAACAATAAAAATGCACCTGAAAAAGTTAGCTGAGATGCAGTAATATTTTTC
>CBDVBE010000290.1:0-8778 GCA_965372145.1 uncultured bacterium
ATAGAAGAAAAAAACTAAAACAAAATTAGTTTTTACTTTAAGTGTCGTTGTAGGGGTAATATCTGCCAGATTAAATCGATATTCAAAATAGGGATTAACCGCAATATTTGATCGCGATTCATACCGCGGGCTGTTGATACGGAACCGCATGAAATTCCAGTAAATAGGGAATGAAAAGATGGCATTGCTTTTTTGAGCACTATTGGTATATTCAATTCTCAGCTTATTTGAGAGCAGGTCTGATGAGTCTTCTTCCATGCCAATCCATTTGTAAACAACTTCCTTCGTAACGGTTGAATCCGTACCACCTTGAACGGATTCTTTCTTTTGGACAAAATCTCCTAATACCTTTTCCGGCCAGAAGGTGTTTTCAATCAGCAATGCATTATTAAAATATGCTGCCTGTATTTTTAACCGTGGATTTACCGCTATGTTGGAAAAGTATACAATTGGTGAGATAGTTGTAATTCCCAACTTATTAATATTCCAATCCAGGATAATACCAAGGCCACCAACAATTTTCTTGAGAAGGTTTATTGAATCCTTTTGTGAAGTAGTCAGCTCTTTCTCATTGATATCAACGAGTTTGTTGTGCATGTAAATTAATTCTACGTGCGCCTTGAGTTTTTTCTCTTCTTTTAGGGAATCGGTGGAGATGGCCGGGGAGAGGACCAGTTCATCTAAAAGGTCTGCCGCTTCTTTATGTAATCCTTCCCCGGCAAGAGCTTCGGCGGTTTCACGTTCAGCAGAAAATGAATTTTCTGACCTGTCAGTCTTACTGATTTCCTCAAGTTTTTCAATATAGAGGAGAGAATCGGGATTATCAGCATGCACATAAAAGTGAAATGATAAGAGGAATACAATGCCTGTGGTCGATTTAATGAGTAATTTTTTCATAGGTAGTTTTAAACAAATAGTTACCAATACAATTGATTCATGAATTATTGGGTATCTGCTTCCAACATCCGAATAACTTTTACTATGAGGTAACCACTTATAGAAAGTTCCTTTTCGGCGGCCGAAAGTTCCCCTTCCGTTCTGTATGCACGTGCTTTTTTAGCCCGGTTCATTGCAACGTCATACATAACATGCGCTTTTTTGTTTTCTGAACCCTGCAGCAATTCTTCCGTTGTAATAAGCTGATTAACCAATTCGTCATAGAGGGTTTCAATATCTGAGACTGCTATTCCGGAAGGTACGATATCGATAACCGAGTAGTATGCCTCATTTGTCAATTTTGCCGCCTGTTTTCTTTTTCCGGCTTGAAACGCTGTATAAGCCTCTTTTTGTAATTTTTGCGCACGATTGAGTGATTTATACTCTTTTTTATCTGCATGAGAATTGCTTAAATGAGAGGTGACCAGGGTAATGACAGAGTCAGTCGAAGTAAGAATCATTTTGACAATTTTTTCCGATAAAAGCGTTGCTTCAAATTCCTTGATTTGTGAAATATAATCATTTACTTCGTTATATAAATCTTCTACCGAACTGACAAACGTGGTTATTGACGGTTCCATCTGGGGGTCGAGACCCACATCCGGGCTTGACTTTGAGACCGCATTATCAATCTGTCCGATACTATTCTCAAGGCGAGTAATGGATCGCTTCAGGTTATTATTCTTCCCTGTCATAGCGGAGATGAAATCCTGCACCGCTTTCTTATCCCTGCCTTTTGCATGTGCAGTATATATTCCTAACCGTTCAATTGCCGATACCATTCTTGAAGAGAGCATGGTAAGTCGTTCGAGACTTCTTTTATTACGCTCGAAGTCGGAAACGAGCCGGTTATATAAAATCTTTGTTGCCGAACCAGCAACACCCGCATTTGCTCATCATTGACCGGGCAATCGGAAAAAAGAACCGGAGATACCGATTGACACAGTTACCAGGATTATATTAAATAAAGTTTTTTTTGTGTTCATCGTACTATTTCTCCTTTTCGTATTTGTTGTTAACAGAGTTTAATAACTCCATTTTCTCCTTTGCATTTTCTTCAATTGCCGACTCGACACAATTAATAAAGTTCAATATGCAACTAACCCGTAAAGAATAAAAAACCTGGTTCCCCAGCTTTTCATTTGAAATAATCCCAGCACTCTTCATCAGTGCCAGATGTTTTGATACCGTTGAGGTATCAGCGCCAACCATTTCCGTTATCTCTGAAACACACCGTTTTGGTTTTCCTAGTTCCTCTATTATCAGGAGTCGTGTTGGGTGTGCAATTGCTTTAAAAACTTCCGACATTACCTCATAACGTGCCATTTTGCCATTTCCCATGATATTTCCTCCTCTCAAACGATAAATATCAAAGGGTGTTGTGTTATTTGGTAATATAGCCAAATAGCCAACAGTTTGCAAGTTTTTATATGTATTTTTTAATTATGCGTCAAAGATTTTTAAGTTTTGGATAACTCGCATTACTGAAGTATATCTGGTAAAGGAGATAAATAGTCCATAACGAATAACGGGACGGAGGCGAAATATACATTTAATTCACGCCACGAAAAGCACGATTATTAATACCTGGCGCTATATACCATGCAATGGGAAAGTAGTCTTGAAGAGCTGGAAAAATTCCCCTGGAGCGGGCATGCTGTGATATGATAATGAGCAGAATGTATAACCGTTTTCAGGATGTCAAAACGGTTCTTAAAAGGTTTGGTAGTAACGAAACTGATGCGTGGAAAGTGTTCGCCCGGTTTGCAGCCGGAATTTATCATGCTCCTGTATCGGCTATTACTGACTATCTGAATGTTTGTGTGTCCGCAGTTTCTGTAATTTAGCGTAAGGCAGTAAGATAACAAAGGGGTGTGGTGTTGCTATTTGATTATTTCGCCTCCGTCCCCTAATGCGTAATTTTTACCTCTAATTTATGGATGTACTTTTAGTGTCGGGTCAACCGACAATTCCATTTCACTACCCGTTTCCGCGACAAACTCCGGCCATATAATTGTACTATCACCTGCGGTTGATATTTTTAAGGCATTCTTCGAATCACACTCTGTGTATTAATTTACTTTACGGGAGTACGATGTTTAGTAAAAAAAGAAAAGTTTACTCTTTCTTACGAGGTAAAAGGATTCAGCAAAAATGCAACCAAATTTGTAGACTAACGCGTAACTGTAACTTTTTTAATCTGAGTGGTTTTACCACTGGTCAGCTTTATCAGATACACACCCGCCCGCTCAGCTTCCCAGCTTACTGAATAGTTTACCCCGTTTTTATAGCCTTTAAAAAGGGTCGTTACCTTTTTGCCCAGAATATCATAAACCTCAAGTGTGGTTTGTCCTGAAAAGAGAACTTGGAATAGTATGGTACCGGGTAATACAGCAATTGTATTTATAGCAGATTTGCTCTCTTTCTCCGCGAATTCCTCAATTGCTACGTCGCAATATTTGTCCTCATACTCGGCATAATCTTTTGCCCCTGCCCAGGTCTGCTGTTCCGGGGTGAAGACCAGGTCTGGGTTGAAACAGAGGTTGATGCCGCTGTCTCCCTGGGGGAGGTTTATTTTTGTTATGGAAGGAGGAAGTGACGTTAACATATTATTTGAAAGTTCAGCTTTTTTTAACTGTGTCAAATTACCAAAATCTGAAGGTATTGAAAGCAATTTATTCCTATCAGCATGAAAAAATTGCAGATTGGTGATAGTGCATATTTCTATAGGAATAGAACTTATGTTATTACAATGGATATATAATTTTAATAAAGTTGAAATATTTCCTATTGATACAGGTAATGTAATTAGATTATTAAAACATACATCTAGTCTAATTAACGATGTGAGATTACCTATTTGTATTGGTAACTCTGTTAATTTATTACTAGAAGCATTAAATGAGATTAATGATGTTAAACCAACAATTTCTGCAGGTATTTCTGTCAAATTATTGAATGAAACATCCAACTCTCGAAGATTTTTAAGATTACCAATATGAGAAGGAAGAGATACTAATTCTCTATTATCTGAACAATAGATGTATAATAAAGCAGAACAATTACCAATTTCATCAGGTAATTCTTTTAATCCACAACCAGTAATCACCAGAGAATCCAACGCCTTCAGATTCCCGATTTCAGGGGGAAGGGTCTCAAGCGCCCAAAAGTCCAGTAAAATAAGTTTCTTTAACGCGGTCAGTTTGCCTATATCAGCAGGAATAACATGGATATCAACAGCCATGCTTGATTTCAAGAATAAAATGACAACCCGGCCATTTTCTACCCCGATTACATTATCAATATCTATACCGCTATCATTAGAATCGAGAATTGCCTCTACTGCAATAGAGTCTTCTTTGAACGTCTGAGAAATAGCCTGTGTTGTACAAATAAAAAACAGTATCATTTTAAAAAATAATTTCATATTATCCGCTCCTTGCTCAAAACGGGTTACCGGCGAACTTTCAATGTCGGGTCTATTGACAGCTCCATCTCGCTCCCTGTTTCCGCGACAAACTCCGGCCATATAATTATACTATCACCCGATGTGATTGACAATGACGCGCCACAGTGAACAGTATCTTTACTTCCCGGGATACGGTTGAAATGAACCTTTTGCTCAACAAACCAGGTTTCATCGGAATTAAAATTCCAGAAATTTATATCCATTGAAAGGGTATCGACATAATCTCTGTATGCTTGTGCTTTCATTGTACCGGCTCCGCAGAGTATAAATTTATCACCACCTGCAACTCCAGCTTTTGAAGGATCGTTTGCCATGTGGAGAAAAGCTTCACCGAAAGTAAGACCTCTGCCAAGCGCTCCGAGAAAAAGAGAAAATTCTCCAATACCGCCGTTCGGGTTTGACGAACCCACAGACATCAGACCATTATGGCCCATAGCATACAGTAATCCGAGATTATCATCAAAGGTATAGCAATTTATATGACACGTTTGCAGAATATAAAACGGCACCTTTGAAGGGCCACCATCATCAAGCATACTGTAATACGCCCTGTTCAAACTGTCTTCACGTATAAAACCCGGATATTCGTTATCGACAACTATGCTGTCAAAACCGGTGCCCAGATACTCAAATTTTATAGCATCAGCAATGGCTATATCGTTTACGATTTCATTACTATGATGATTGGCGTTAAAGAAAACAGTTAAAACTTCTCCAGGCAAAACATCCAGTGAATTTCCTATAAGCCGCCATTTCCCGGGATCATTACCGCGCATGTTGACAGGACAGCTAACTAAATAATGAATTCCTGGATACGTGCAAGTGTCTTGTTGTATTACGTTAACGTAGTTCAATGAGTCATTTGCAGGATTCTTTGGGAACCACATATAGAAATTGTAGAGACCAGGATGCCTTATTGTATCGGTAACCCATCTGGCAATCTTATCGCGTCCATCAATCAGGTATTTGTCCCTGTTTCTGCATTGATAATAGCTTCCACGATAGCCTCCCGAAGATATCTTTGTCCATAAAGGGACATTGTTTCTACTGGTAAAATAGCCGTGTAACGCTACTTTGAATTCATTAAAACTGTGCCCCTGTTGACCGGAATGTTCAAAAATACCTGCCCACTCATATCCGGTACATACATCCTTGAATTGCGGATACAGGTTAGTCTGCGCATTTGTGATGCTGTCGAATCGTTCACCTTTAAAAGCTCCCATATTGCTGTTTCCCAACGGGCCTGCCTGCAACATCGCCTGCCAGTTGGAAGGCGTATTCTCGGGTGCAGCCGTATCCGTATCAATAAAATAATTCATTAAAACCAGGTCAATGCTGTCGAAAGGTATTGCTTCTTTAAGTTTCATCATAGCCTTACCCGGGGTATGATACCAGTCACCTATATGCCCCATAGCAAATGCGCGCGGCGGCACATTCGCCCGTTTTGTCATGCGGTCGTGCACACGGTCAAGATACCTGCTGATTATTTCATGATTGTCGAGAAAATATTTGTCGCCCCATACGCCGCCGGTCTCTCGCAAATAATTCAATGTTTTTGCATATATGCGGGAAACCCAGATTTCCATATACGAATCACCGTTTGTTTTTTTATAATAATGGTCATAATTATACAATAATGTGGAATCTACAGTTGTATCAGGAGGTGTAACTGAATTATCAATAACTAGAAATTTATCATAAACGGGGTAATTCCATATGGTTGTATCTGAATTGTAAACATGATTATGCCCTGATCTACCATCCCAAATATCCATATAATAATAATCAACAGGATACATGTCACCACCTTTTTTTTTGCGGTCATCAAGAAACATCAACGGCTCCGGAATATCCCCGATCAGCACGGCCCCTTCCACAGGATCAGATGTCCCTTTTGCAGCAGAATATCTTGCAACCAGAGTATCCCAAACAGGCTTGCACATTTCACGAACAGTACAGGAATCTTTTACAGTAAATATTATAACATCTACATCTTCCCTATCAATGGTTTCCACTTCAAGTTCGTATCTGTCAATTTTCTCTTTGCCTTTAACCTTATATGAATCGTCATTATAATATTCCGAATCCACAATAAAGAGTATTTTAGCCTGCAAGGCAGTAAAAACAATAAGAAAGGTCAGGAATGCAAATATAGATTTTTTCGTTTTCATTACATCCCTCCTTTCGCGAGCAGTGTCTCTTTTACGTTCCGCACCAGTGCGAGTACCTGCAGATATTCATTTTTTCTTACCGGATCGATTTGTTCGTCAATATTTTCAGCCCGGCCCTGGATATTGTATTCAGCATCTTCAAGCTCATCAACCAGGGTGGTATCACCGTATTCTGCGACGGCAAGCAACAGCAAGGTGTATTCTCTGTCGATATAAAAATGGGGGCTGCTGAAGAAAAGCTCGGGCACTGCGTATTCCGCAACACTCCCGCTGAAACTGGTAACGGCATTTACCACGGCTGAGCGGATATTGTCGGCGTCAACCGCATGGACAGTGTAAGCATTGCGGTAGAGTTCAATAAGACGTTCGTAGTGTTCACTCAATCCATATCGCTGTGTCAGTTTAATTGCTTCGGTGATATACAGCCCGTCCTTGCCGTGATAGAGTGCGTCTTCAACAGCATCTTCCACCCATCCGGGCAGTCCCATACCCCGTTCTTCAAGCCACAGCGGCATAAGCTTTAACATATATCGTTGCGTATATTCGCTGCCGGCATAATATTTCTGTTCTAAAGAATCATCCCGTGTTACTGTATTCATCTCTTCCCAGGTAGCGCTTGCATAAAGCCGGATACTTATCAGTAAAAGTATCAAAACTACCTGCCACAGCCGGGATTTTTTCAATGAATGATTTGTATATGTTATCATAATTTCATTCCTTAGTATGAAAGATTCTCTTTAGTAGTTTAACTTTTACCTTTTTCTATTTCTCACCATTCTTTTCCATCTTTTGTATCCGTTTTTCAAGCTGGATAATGTACAGGGTCATTTCTTCAATCTTCTCAAGCAGTTTCGCCTGGGTTTCGCCAATATTGATCCCGTTTTCCTCAACTTCTTTTTCTGAAGGAATCCCGGGGAGTCGTCCATTTTCTTTTATGAAATTTTCAACATCATACAATGCTGGAAGCTGGTAATTTTTTTTAAAGACATGGTCTGACCAGCCGATATCTGTTACGATTACTTTTCGGGTCTTAATAGATGTCCTTGCCTGCAAATCATTCGTATTAACATATCCCGCTCCTATGCTGGTAAGTCCGTCATTAATATTTATATATCCACCACTGAGAATTATTTTATTGCCGGAAGCGTCCGTTATAATCTGACCATCTTCAATTGTTAAACTTCTCCTGCTACTACCTCTGCTGTAAAACTTATCACTTTTTATAGTTCCGTTGCACGAAATATAATCATCACAATGCATGTATCCCCCGGATATTGATGTGACGGATTCATTGTCTGACACCTCTTTTCTTGCAATAATATCTCCAGGAGTGATTTTTGTGTAAAATTTTGAGAATGGATCATGCATATTAAAACTGGATCCTCCCAGTCTGGTATACAATTTATGTGCCCCTTCGATATCTTTACCAAACATAAAACCGAAGCCATTCAGAGTGGCCCAGTAAGAAAGGTCTTGGCTGACTGGAAAATTTAAGCTTATTGTAGACTCGAACCGGGACACCTCGCCTACTTTCATTTTCGTATTTGCGTCAGCCACATTTGATGGAAACTTATATTCGTCCGGAGGGGCACAGGTTCTGTTATTAGTAAATTCAGCGGTGAGAGAAATGTTCTGTAAAATTGTGATATAGGCTATATTGCTTGTACTACCATCAACCGGCTCGCCCAGCCATCTGAAAAATTCATCGCATACCCTGTCAGGCTCGGCAATTAACGTTACCTTTTCTCCCTCATCGTATAACTGTTTCAAAGGCATCACTGCTACTGAACCATTCCCGTCCCCGCTTGTATTTACCGTTAGTGTGTATTGCGGAGGTGGAATAAGTTCGAATATCGGATCAACTTCTATTGTATTTTCCGGATCGTCGATAGTGAGCGTAAAAGGGTTTGCTGTTTCAGGGTTTCCATTTACTATCCAGTGTTTAAACTCGCATCCTTCAAATGGCAGACTTGTTAACGTCACGGATGTTCCGCAGTCGTATTCAAATGCGACACTTCTGAACTCGCTGTTATCATACGTTTCAACATCACCTTCAGGCGTCGCATTAACTTCAACAGACCCATAATCGTTAAGTTGTATCTGCAGACCGCATTTTTCAGGAGGGGCTTCGCACTCGTTAGTTGTCTGCAGACCTCTGGACATAGTGCCATTTTTAGTCGAAAAACACAATATCACCTATCC
>CBDVBE010000291.1:0-8761 GCA_965372145.1 uncultured bacterium
GATAAGGCGGTCGTCGTTTAAAATCAATTCTATTTTCTCGGGCCAGGCAATCTTTACGGTTGACATGGAAATCATTTCTTTTTTACGGCCGATTATTTTTAAAAAACCATCATTTCTTAAATCCGGCAGACATGATAAACACTTCTATAAGATGATATGGACGAAACTGGATAAAATCGGGCGATGGAACGGTAATATATGGGATCGAAGGAAAAACGGTGAGGTCTTTTTAATAGAACTTACTATAACTTCGGTTAAAAACGGCGTTGATGAGAAAAATCTTTACCTCGGAATTTTTACTGATCAATCAACTAAGGAAGGGAAGCAAAGTTATAAGGTAAACTATGACCCATTAACAACCTTGCCAAACCGTATCCTCTTCAGAGACCATCTTAGTTTCATGCTTGCTCATGCAAAGCGGAATGATCAGATTCTGGCTCTTTTGCTCCTCGACCTCAACCGCTTCAAAGTCATGAATGAAACTCTTGGGTATACTGCAGGAGATATGATACTCATGAATACCGCGCAGCGTCTTAAAAAAGCATTACGCGAAGTAGATGCTGTATTTCGCCTTGGCAACGATGAGTTCGCTATTATTCTTGAAGAAGTGTCAAAGATTGAAGATGCTGCTAAAGTAGCAAAAAAAATACTGCGTACATTCAGTCTGCCATTTAAACTCTCCTATTATGAGGATGATCTGTATATTTCAGCAAGTATTGGTATCAGTATTTTTCCTCAGGACGGTTCTAATTATGAAGAGTTGATTAAAAATGCAGAGACTGCCATGTATCAAGCCAAAGAACTTGAACAAAACAATTTTCAGCATTACTCTCCTGCAATGAATGCGTCAACCTTTGAACATCTGACAATGGAACATCAGTTATATAAAGCACTTGAACAACGTGAATTTGTTGTTTACTACCAGCCGATTATAGACATACCGACATCCTCTATCATCGGTGCGGAAGCATTAGTCAGGTGGCTCCACCCGGAACTTGGACTTGTTTCTCCCGCCGAATTTATTCCTATCGCGGAGGAAACCGGACTGATCGTCCCTATTGGTGAGCATGTTATGCGCTGTGCCTGCGAGAAAGCGAAAGAGTGGCAGAATAAGGGTTACGAGCAATTTCACATCTCGGTAAACCTGTCAGCACGTCAATTTCAACAGCATGACCTGATACAGAAAGTCGAAATAATTCTCTTACTCAGCGATCTTGCGCCCCACTTTCTCGAACTGGAAATCACTGAGAGTTTCGGTATGAAAAATGCTGAAAATACTATACAAATACTTAATGAATTGAAACAGAAGGGTATAAAAATATCAATCGATGATTTTGGTACTGGCTACTCTTCACTAAGTTACCTGAAAAAATTTCCAATTGATACGCTTAAAATAGATCAATCATTTGTGCGGGATATCGAAGAAGAGGATGATTCTGAGACAATCGTATCACTTATCATATCAATGGCACACACGCTAAATCTGAAAGTTGTTGCCGAAGGGGTCGAGACGAAAAAACAACTGGCATTTCTAAAAGAACAGAAATGTGATCTTCTGCAGGGGTATCTCTTCAGTAAACCGGTTCCTCCTGAACAGTTTGAAAAACTCCTTATCGAAGACAAAGAGCGTACCGATAAATAATCCCTCTTGAATTCTATCGAGTCAAGGTATCGGTGAATGTCACGGCAAACGGGGTACTTTCCTTTTCTAACGGCTGAAATTTCCAGCGCTGAACTTCCTGTCGTATTTCATTTTCACGCCATTTTCTGTCCATTGCATTCCCTGGAACTCGAATGGAAATATTCTCAATCCTACCCTGCCAGGTAAGGTCAAATGAAATAGTAATGAATGGAACTTTAAATTTGGGATTCATAGTAATAGAACATAATTCATCTTTCAGGCAAAAAGGCATATAGTATTCACGAATGAGAGAGGAAATGCCGTCAACTTCCCGCTTTATAATTGTTGCTTTTTGTAAATCGTCGGTAATTGCCTTCCGTAAAAAATCCTTCAGGGATAAACATTCTGTACAGTGTTTATTCGTTTCTAAACGTATTTCCTTTCTTTGCCTGCTGTCTGTAGTAAGGAAGACCTCTTTATCCTTTATTCGATATTGCTCCGTGCTTCGTTTATGACCTGCTGTTGTAAGATTAAATACCATTTCAATCAAACCTGCCGGAAAAAACGTTTGAATATCTTTACCTTTATAGGGTCTATAATCCCGGTCTCCCATCTTAAACACATTGCCGTCAGCTAACACATCCACAGCTTCATCTTTAAAATCATCGACCACAAAATTACCATAATCGGCAATTACATTGTCTTCAACTTTATGTTCCCTGCTTTCACCATAATATTTTCTAATCTCACAAGTATCATTACCATATATCCATAATTGTGGTAAAAATCGTATCACGCTGTTTATTGACAAACTGTCAAGTGATGATTTTGATGAGGGGTATAAAAAACCATGGAACACATGCGCGATATTTTTTTTGTCGCCTGAGGGAAGAGTAAACTGTATCTGTTCTACCTGCCAGATATATCCATTATCTGTAATTTCGATTCGGTCATCAATAGCTATCACATTATTGGTATCTGTTTGATAAGTCCAAAAACCCGCAACTAACTTAGTCACACTGTCTCTTTCTTCATCTGAAAATTTAGTCTGACTGCTTGATTCGGTCATTGAGTTTTCAAATACTGAAAGGAATCCTTCCATCACATCAGTTGTTGCGACTTTACTATAAAAGGAAACGCCAAAAATCAGGGCGATTAATAACACCAAAGCTTTGATAAATGGATTCTGCTTTTTCTTTGCATACTGAGGCATATTTACTCCTCCCATACTATAGTATAGTTTTTACATATCCTCATATTAAAATTAATACTGCGCTGAAGAAATGCCAATTCTCTTACACATAAGAGAACCCCGCTCTCAATTATTATTACACCTGTAGAAATGGTAACCGTTCACAGGTTCAGGGTTCCCGTTTTGAGTTGAAATCACCTTTTTTGTAAAAAAAGTGTTGTGATGATGTTTTTTAATTTTGGATTTTAGATTTTGGATTTTAGATTTTGGATTTTGGATTTTTTCAATCCCCAATCCGCATTCCACAATCATACAATTTTGGATTTTTGATTTTGGATTTTTTCAATCCGCAATCCGCAATCCGCATTCCCCAATCCACAATCCGCAATCATACAATTTTGGATTTCAACCCTGAACCTTGAACCCTGAACCCGTGAACGGTTACTAGAAATGTTATATAATTATTCAAACGAAGGAATTTTCTGCAGAATATCACCAACCATCTGCTTATTAATTCGTTTAATCCACCGACGAATACCCTCTGGAGTCTCAATAGCAAAAAGGTGGGATACGCTTTCAGCGGCTTCAATATAACTAATGTTGGAAATAAGTTCTTTTATAACAGGAATGATTTTCGGAATGACACTGAAACGAGTTAATCCGAGACCAACCAGAAGGATTGTGTTAATTGGATCACCGGCCATTTCTCCGCATATCGATATGGGAATGCCATAATTCTTCGACACATCAATAGCTGTTTTGATGATCTTTAAAAAGGCGGGCTCAATTGGATTGTATAAATAGTTAACCTTCGGATTATTTCTGTCAGCAGCGCTCAGATACTGGAGAAGATCATTAGTACCAATAGAGGCAAAATCAATCTCCTTCATGAATGTTTCCATTTCAAGAATTGCGAGAGGTACTTCAAAAAGGACACCGCTTTGGGGTACAGCCATACCGAGTTTTTCCGATACCTCTTTAATAATCTTTTTGGATTCCAGCCACTCTTGGATAGTAGTAACCATGGGGAACATAACCTTGTAGTTATGATTTTTCCCAGCCAGCATAATTGCCCGTAATTGTTGTTCAAATAAATCCCGTCGTTCAAGAAGAATTCGTATTGCACGCCATCCCATGAAAGGATTGAATTCAACCGGCATTTGAAAGAACTCGGGTATTTTATCACCGCCGATGTCCATCATACGAATAACGCACTCTTTTTTACCAAGTCCTTTCAGGATCGATCGGTAATATTCCGTCTGTTCTTCTTCCGATGGGAATTCTTTTCTATTTGACAAAAGGTACTCGGTTCTCACCAGGCCGACGCCATCAGCACCACGTTCTTCAGCATACCGTACATCTGATGGAATAGATATGTTGGCCAGAACCTCAACATGTACACCATCGCGTGTATAGACCGGCCGGTTCCATTTCTCAACCAGTGAATCAATGAGAATATTTGTCGCCTTCTCCTGTTTATGGAATTTTGTAACAACGTTTTCTGAAGGCCGGATGTGTACGGTTGCTTTATCAGCATCAACATACACTAAATCACCGGGATGAATATTTTCTGCAATGTTATGGATACCTGAAACGACAGGAATAGAGTAAGAACGTGCCAGAATTGCTGCATGCGAAGTTTTACCGCCGCTTACACTGACAACAGCATTAATCTTTGTAAAATCATAATTGAGAATATCCGAAGGGGTAAACGTCCTGAGCACCACAAGTACAATCGGCTCAGTAAAAGTTTTCATTCTTCCTTTATCTTCATTAATATAGTTGATTAGTTTCTCGCAGATCTCAACAATATCACTGCTTCGTTCCTTAAAATAGGAAGTTCCCGCAGCATTAAACCGCTTTATAAAATCATTTGAGACTATTCGAATTGACGTTTCCAGGTCAAACAGTTTTGTGGTAATTGTTTCAACCACCTGCCCGATAAAGGCGGGATCATCAAGGATATGTTCGTAAACATTTAAAATAGAACTGTCAAAAGCTGAAGTACCCTCAAAATTCTTAGTATAAGAACGATAATCAATTTTTGCCTTTTCACGTACCTCATTGAAGAGCATTATATGATCGCCGACATCCTGCCGCGAAATTGACACGACAGATTCATGTTGTACTGCTCTTCCTACGAAATAGGCTTTTCCAAGGCCTTTTCCTTCGACAATAGTAATACCAAATAATTTTCTTTCTTTAGTCATGTAACGCCACTTTCCATATGCCACGCGCATATTCACTGACAACACGGTCACCAGAAAGCCAACCGGCTCGCGCAATATTTACCAGGGAACGTGAATGCCATGTAGTCTTATCTTTATAAAATACATCAATTTCACTTTGTTTCTTTACATAATCATCAAAATCATATAAAACAAAATAAGGATCAGCATCCTTGAGTGAAGCAAGTAAAGGATAGACAAGGTTGCCATCAGGGAACGAAGGTAACATTTCATCAAGCAAAGAAAAGACCGCCTGTAACTGTTCATGTGAGTCAAGTATTTCGGAGGGCTTATAATCCCGGATGCTGTTCTGTCCCTCTTTTTTGTGTCCGAAAGTGATAATACTCTCTGAACCTAGTTTCTCCGCCATTTCAATATTCGAACCGCTCCGACTTGCAATAGTATAAGCTCCATTTATAGCAAATTTCATATTACTGGTACCGCTTGCTTCAAAATCAGGTGCTGAGAGCTGCTCTGATAATTCCGCAGCCGGCACAATTTTCTCAGCTATGGATAATCCATAATCAGGAACAAACACTACCTGTAATTTGTTTTTTGTTAATGGATCGTTATTGGTAAGATCAACAACGATATTAATGAGATGAATTATCTGTTTTGCGAGAAAATCGGATGGAGCAGCTTTACCGCCAAAAATATGGGTCCGCCGGATACCAATTTCCTCCCCCTTTTTTATCCGTAAATATTGTGAAAGAATATAGAGAATATGAAGTACCTGTCGTTTAAAGGGGTGTATTTTCTTGCAGTGTATATCAAAGAATGTATCAGGATCAATTATTATGTTATGCGTATGATATAAGAATGTTTGCAGATGACGTTTTGCCGCATGTTTGATATCACCAATCCGTGCAATTACCTCATGCGTATCTTTAAACGATTCAAGTTTTTCAATATCCCCGTAACTGGTAAGCCAGGCCTTACCTAACAATTCACTGATAAAGCTCGCTAAAGGTTTATTCGCACAGAGCAGCCACCTTCGTAATGCGATCCCATTCGTGATATTCTTAATTTTTTCAGGGCTATAATCAGAAAAGAGGGGAAAGATTCGTTTTTGCAGTATCTCAGTCTGTGTACGGGATACTCCATTCACTCTGAAAGAACCTAACACTGCCAACTGAGCCATCCGCACCCACTTTAACTCAACCTCCTCAATAATGGATAATTGTTTTATCTCATTATCACTATACTTTTTACTTGAACGGATTTCCCTCAGATGCCATTCATTAATTTCATATATTATCTGAGTGTGACGGGGAAGAATTTCCTCAATAATATATACCGGCCATTTTTCCAGATTATCAAAAGATATTGCATGGCTGGTATATGCAAATACATTTCGTGTAATGCGCCAGGCCTCGTCCCATGGTAAATGTTCAGTATCAATTAATATCCGCATCAATTCAGCAATCGCAATTGCACATTTACTGCCGTTAAGCTGGATGACTACTTTTTTATCAATTTCGCGGATGTCAGTATTATGCAGTTTATAGCGACGAATAATATCCAGGAGCGAAGCAGAAATAAAAAAATACTGCTGCTTTATCCTCATCTCCGTTGCTCTATGAATATCCTCATCAGGGATGAGGTAATTCGTTATTCTGCCCGATAGAAATTTTTCTTCACATGCTCTTACATAATCACCATGATTCAAGTAATCCGGCAGAAACTCTTCTGAAGGTTGTGCTGACCATAAACGCAAAGTATTTACCGTGTCATTATTATATCCGGGTACCGGATAATCATTCGGTACAGCAATGACATCTTCAGAAGGATGCCAATCATACTTTTTAAAGCCTTCTTCCTCTTCCGAAATGGTAACATCACCATTAAATCCAATTGCACAGGGATATTCCGGACGTTTGATCTCCCACGGATGACTTTTGTGTAACCAGTCATTCGGTTTTTCAATCTGCATACCGTCTTTCAATTCTTGACGAAAGACTGCATAATCATAATGAAGGCCATATGCCATAGCAGGAATCCCAAGCGTCGCCATAGAATCAAGCAATGAAGCTGCAAGCCGGCCTATACCGGCATTCCCTAATTCAAAATCATCTTCCTGCTCATAGAGTTCTTCCAATGAAAAACCTAAATTCTCAGCAGCATCAGCCGCACTTTTTTCCAATCCGAGATTGATTATATTCTGCTTCAGGCTTTTACCGAACACATACTCCATTGAGAGATAATAAACACGGCGGGGATTTTCTTCATGGTACCGCTTCTGGGTAGCTATCCATTTATCGACCATCTGACTTCGTACAGCATAAGAAAGTGCCATATATTTATCATACAGGGTTGCTGTACTATCATCTTTCGCCTGAATATATCGAAGATACCTATAGTAGAAGTTAGTGATATTTTCAATTTTTTTACCCTATGAGGTTACCTTTATCGATTTTATAATAAAAAGTAAATTATTTTACTTATTTACCATATATAATATTTTCAATTTAATGCAATTTCGGACATTGAGCTGTAAAATTGCTTTATTTACACTGGAAAATGGTGATACTGTTTTATCAATTCATTATTCTTCCCTTGTTTTTTAGAAGAGAGAGCTATTATTTTATAGACCACCTTACAAAAGGAGGGGTGGCCGAGCGGCTTAAGGCAACGGTTTGCTAAACCGTCGTAGGGGCAACTCTACCGGAGGTTCAAATCCTCTCCCCTCCGCCATAATACATCTTTGATCAGTATATGCTGGTCTTCTTTTATGGTGAGACCTACTGAAATCTGCATTACACTCACTGTAATCATTACTTTTTACCTCATATGAATCGATGTATATGTCTGCCATTCATTTCCCCTAAAATTCCTGTCTAACCTATTTAATAACATGGGCTTACAAAACACACCCCTCCTTGCATGACACGTCAAAAATACTGTTAATAAACACAAATGTATGAGATATCAAAATTCTATTGTACAATTAAAACCCTAAAGGAGTCAAGGTTTGATAGGAAATACTAAATCAATATGCCTAACCCAGATGAACTGGATAAGTACCTTCACGAAATTATTTTCTGCTATAAAGAGATACTTAGAAATTCATTTCTTAGTAGCTCTTATGCCTTTTTGGTATAAAGAGATACTTTAAAATTTACAAAGTGCCCTTCAGGGTATTTTTTAGTAGTTCTTGTCCCTTCAAGGGAAAAAAACACGAAAATAATTTCTAAGGTACTAACTATTTCATCTGACTTAAATGTGTAACAACTTTAAATACAGTTTCCAGCCTGGTCAACTCAAAGAGGCGAGTTATATATGCCTGAGGGTTAGGATTTTTATTTAATAGGATCAATTCTCGTCCGGCTTTCTGCATACAGGTATGATAATACACAATAACACCAAGGCCATAACTATCTAGAAATTCAGTTTCACTGAGGTTAACAATGATCCTGTCATTTTTCTTTTTAAGAAATAGAGATTCCATTTTTCTTTTAAACTTTCTTGAATCTACTGCAATAATTCTACCTGAAAGCTTAATAAAAGGTATTTCTCCAAATTTCCCCATTCTAATTGTATTTGCCATTTCCTACATTTCCTATTACCCAAATATATAACGCAATCTTTATCTTCCTATTAAGGTAATTATATCATTTACGATGACAGCAAAGGAACTATAAAATAGTAAATAATCTCCAATTTAGTAATACATGACCTTCGGCCATTTAAAAAGTATTTGACTTTAATTAAGACATAATT
>CBDVBE010000292.1:0-8731 GCA_965372145.1 uncultured bacterium
ATTGTCGAAAAACGTGTTTACATAGTAAGATTTTGTGCAAAATTCAGGTAGTAACAAACTACAAAATTTGTATAAGTCTGTATTATCGTTAACCCCCATAGTATTAGGTAAAATATGGTAGATGGTTCGACTCCGCTCACCATGACTATTATATTAAAATTGGGACTACTTATTGTAAACTGTTAATAGAAACTAATTAACTACAAATACATTTTATCACTTAGTACCTTAGAAATAATTTACTGCCATTGGTGGCAGGCTATTATTTCGTGAGGGTACTTTCCAGATTATCTGGGTTAGGGGTATACTTCATGAATGTTGTTGAACTCAAATCAAAATCAATGCCTGAATTAAACGAGGTCGCTAAAGAGTTGAATATTAGTGACCGGAGTTTAGGGAGGCAGGAACTTATCTTTAACATCCTGAAAGCTGAGGCGGAGGAACAGGGGCAGATGTTTGCCGAGGGTGGCCTCGAGATTATGCCTGATGGATTCGGCTTTCTTCGCTCTCCGATGAACAGTTATCTCAGCGGCCCTGATGATATTTATGTATCACCGTCACAGATTAAACGATTTCATTTACGAACGGGGGATACTGTTTCCGGACAGGTTCGTCCTCCCAAAGATTCAGAACGCTACTTTGCACTTCTGAGGGTAGAGATGGTCAACTATGAAGACCCGGAAGAGTGCAAGAAAAAGATAAATTTTGACGACCTCATTCCATTATTTCCGGAGAGTCGGTTTAACCTTGAATATGATCCCAAGGATATTTCCACCCGGATTATGAATCTTTTTACACCTATTGGTAAGGGACAGCGTGGGCTTATTGTGTCGCCACCAAGAGCAGGAAAGACTGTTCTCTTGAAAAACATTGCCAATGGCATTTTGCATAACCATCCGGAAGCTTTTCTCATAGTTCTTCTTATTGATGAACGTCCCGAAGAAGTGACGGATATGCGATATTCGGTAAATGCCGAAGTAATCAGTTCGACATTTGATGAACCTGCGGAACGGCATGTGGTGGTTGCCGAGATGGCTATCGAACGGGCGAAACGGCTTGTGGAGCATAATAAGGATGTAGTAATATTACTTGATAGTATCACCCGGCTGGCCCGCGCGCATAACACCGTAGCACCTCACTCAGGACGAATACTTTCCGGTGGTGTGGATTCACAGGCTTTGTATAAACCAAAACGGTTTTTCGGTGCGGCTCGGAATATTGAAAATGGCGGAAGTTTAACTATCATAGCGACAGCGCTTGTAGAAACAGGGAGCCGGATGGATGAGGTTATCTTTGAAGAGTTCAAAGGTACTGGTAATATGGAATTAGTACTTGACCGGAAAATAGCTGATCGGCGCCTTTTCCCCGCAGTTGACCTGATGAAGTCGGGAACCCGCAAGGAAGAACTGTTGTTGACAAAAGATGAATTGAACCGTATGTGGGTCCTGAGAAAGTTTCTGTCATCAACAGCACGTGGGCCTATTGAGATGATGGAATTTATACGCGAAAAGGTCAGCAATTCAAAGACAAATGCAAAATTCCTTGACTCGATGAATCGGTAAGTAATTTGGACATAGTATTAGTACCGTTAAAATGGTAACAAAACCATCACTTTTCAATAAAAGTAAGTAAGGGGTGAGCATGGAAAAAGATGCTGTACAAAAATATTTTAGAGTAGGTGTTATTTGTTTTATTCTGATTGTACCATCTCTATTGAGTGCTTCGGTACTTGGGCCGGGTACACCCGCACCGAGTTTTTCAATGCCGTCGCTTTCCGGGAAACGGGAATCACTTCGTATCTGGTGCGGTGAAAAACTGGTAAAACCCTATCTTAATGATGTGCCCCATACGGTTATTATAAGTTTCTGGGCTACCTATTGTAAACCATGCCAAAAAGAGATACCTGAGTTGCAGAAGTTTTATGATAAACATAAAGAAGAGAATGTTAAGATTTTCCTCATCAGTATAGATGATAAAGGGGCGGGGGTGGTGGTTCCTTTTGCACAAGAACGAAATTATCAGTTACCGATTCTCTTCGATCCATATAAAAAGACGGCTGAGCGGTACGGTGTAAAATCCTTGCCTGCATTGTTTGTCGTCGATCCGGGTGGGATTATTCGCTATTCCTCGATTGGGTATAAGGAAGATGTTTCTCTGATGGAAATACTCGAAACGGTCCTTACTGCAATAAAAGAAGGAAAAGAGGTCGTCGTTGATCAGGGCACTGAAGAAGGGGAATCTGTCGCAGTAAAGGAAAAAGATGAAGAAAAGGAACCCAAAAAGTTTACCTCAAAGCAGAAATGGCATGCGGTAGCTCGAATTGAATGTGGTGAATCTCCGGATGTAATTGCAAATGAACTTGGTGTGCCAAAAAGTGAGTTAAAAAAATGGTATACTGATTTAAAAGGCGCTGCTATACAACTGTGGGATCCTGAATAACGCGGGTAAACGGGAAGTTATGCTCTGAAATAAAAAAAATAGCTATACATAATGCTCGGTTAGAATGTACTTGGTGCCGGGGATTCATCTCCGGCTGTTCTTTTTACAAAAGCATTATTTACACGGTTACGGAGTTCTTTCGAGGCTTCAAAAATCGGTTTATATCCAGCTTCTACTTCAATATGTTCATTAGTGCGTGGATTGCGTGCTGTCCTGGCTTTTTTCTCCTTAATCTTAAATCTGCCGAATCCTCGTATCTCAATATTTCTTCCACTTTGAAGGGTTTTGGACACAGAATCTAAAAAACTCTCGATAACAATTTTTGTGTCCACCTGGGTAAGGCCTGTTTTCTCTGAGATTTTTTCAACAAGATCTTTTTTGGTAACGTTACTCATATCGGTAATCCCATGTTAATGTGAAACTACACAAAGTAAAGAAAAAAGAAATAAAGCACTCTAGTAACTTCTGAAATTTCACCTTCTTACAATTACAATATAACCGTTTTATTATTAAAATCATATTTTTTTTTACACAAATTTTCAAGGAAAAAAGTAAATATTTTTTTTTGCTACTTCATGGGCACTATATATTGTTATTTACATCCTATCATCTACTACCCAAGAGTTTGAGTTTCTGGAGTGCGATGTCGTTTAGCGCGTCATACTTAAGAATCGACTGATAAACCGTTACTGCGTCCTGAGTCATATCCAGTTTTTCATACGCAACTCCGAGCTGAAATAAAATCCTGATATTCTGTGGTGCTCTCTCCAGGGCCTTTGTAAAATATTGAATTGCTTCCTTGAACATTGAATTTTCTAAAGATATGAGACCGATCTTAAAATTTGCTTCAACATGGTCGGATTTTATATGGATAGTTTTTTTGAATTCTACAAGTGCTTTCTTAGAGTTTTCAAATGAGGTATAATACAATTCACCTAAATTGTAGTGCGTGTTGTAATCATTGTCATTAATGGCCAGTGATGTCTGGTACGACTTTTCTGCCAGATATGGTTGCTGTAGATAAAAATAAACCATACCAAGCCGCGAATGCCCTTTAGAATTAAGTGGTTCTATCGCGATCTGCTTTTGCAGACAAATACGTGCATTATAATAATCAGAATCATTGGCATGGGGTTTTCTCATATAATATCGGGCACGTTGGTACCAGGCTTCTGCATAACCCGGGTCAATTTCTGAAGCTTTTTTGAGATATTCCTCCGCCTTCGGGGAAGTCATATTCTGAGCTGCCTCAACCTGCCCTAAAAAACAATAAGCCTCTGCGGATGAAGGGGAAATGGTAATTGCTTTTTCGAGTTGTGCGGTACTTTCATCTATTTTGCCGATAAAAAAGAGGGTAAGCCCGTACCGCGACATTATTGCGTCCTGGAGAGTATCGGAAATCTCTTCATCAATGAGTGCCTTGAATATCTCTTCCGCTTTAGTATACATCCCTGACTTTAGATAGGCTGTGGCTAAATCAAGCTTTATTTTCCTGTTCTTTTTCTCAACAGCAAGTATCCTTAGTAAATGCTTAATGCTTTTAATTGGTGTGACGTCTTTATATTCTTCTGCTGCCATTTTATGGGCTTCTAAATCAATGGGGAGAAGATCTTTGCTTTTACTACTATACAATGTTAAAATATCGTCCTCAGATGATTGTTCTTGAGCATTATTACGTGACTCTGATTTTATTGAAGCGCGTTGGAAGAACCAGGCAGCTATTACTGTAAGAACACAAACAGATAATGAGATTAAAAAGACAAGCTTGATGAGCTTCTGTTCTTGTGGGCTAAGTTTTAATGAATCGAGTAATTTCATAATTTTTTGGATGATATAAGTGCGTAGTTTATCCTACTAATTATATTTATCGGCTAATGTGTTATAAATCTTGAAGTTATATGTGTTTTATCCAGAAAATATATTTAAAGGAAAAAATAAATATTTATTTAAATATCATTGACAATAATTCGTAATTTAAGTAATTTTAGTAGCACTCATTTTGGACGAGTGCTAACAAATAAGCGTAAATTGCTTCGTAAGTGAGGTTGAGTGCGTAATAAATAAATATATAATTTTCACATTAATAAACTAAAAGGAGGAGTCATGAACGTAAAGCCTTTAGCAGATCGCGTAATTGTTAAAGCGTTAGAAGCTGAAGAAAAAACAGCCGGGGGAATTATCATTCCTGATAATGCAAAAGAAAAACCTCAAAAAGGTGAAGTCATCGCAGTTGGAGAAGGTAAAGTGGCTGATAGTGGTCAGAAAATAGAAATGTCACTAAAGGCGGGTGATACGGTTCTCTACGGAAAATATTCTGGTACAGAAATTGATATTGAAGGTGAAGATTATCTTATTATGAGAGAGAGTGATGTATTAGCCACAATCTAATGTCTAAACTTATAACAATTTTTTATTCCGGAAAGTAAAACATATATAAACAAATAAGGAAGGAGAAAGTACTATGGCAGGTAAGCAATTAGCGTTTGAAGCCAGTGCAAGAGAGAAACTTCAGAGAGGAGTTGATATTCTTGCTAACGCTGTAAGAATTACTCTTGGGCCGAAAGGCCGTAACGTAGTGCTCGATAAGAGTTTTGGATCACCTACCATTACCAAAGATGGTGTGACTGTAGCAAAGGAAATTGAATTGGAGGATAAATTTGAGAATATGGGTGCACAGATGCTGAAAGAAGTTGCATCTAAGACCTCTGATGTCGCCGGTGATGGCACTACGACTGCAACCGTGCTTGCACAGTGTATTTCACGTATTGGTATTAAGAATGTTACCGCCGGTGCGAATCCAATGGCGTTGAAACGTGGAATTGAAAAGGCAGTAAAAGCGGTTGTTGCCCAGTTGACAAAAGATTCAAAAAGTGTTAGCGGTAAAAAAGAAATAGCTCAGGTCGGTTGCATTTCTGCCAACAACGATCAGGAGATCGGTGATCTCATAGCTGATGCAATGGAAAAAGTCGGTAAAGACGGTGTGATTACTGTTGAAGAAGCGAAGAGTATTGATACGAGCCTTGAAATTGTTGAAGGTATGCAGTTTGACCGCGGTTATCTTTCACCCTATTTTGTCACCAATGCGGAGACCATGGAAGCGCTGCTTGATGAACCGATGATTCTTATTTATGATAAAAAGATCAGTGCGATGAAAGATCTTCTGCCTTTACTTGAAAAGGTTGCTCAGATGGGTAAATCATTCCTGATTATTGCAGAAGATTTGGAAGGTGAAGCATTGGCTACGTTGGTTGTTAACAAACTCCGCGGTACTCTGAAAGTCGCGGCTGTTAAGGCTCCCGGCTTCGGTGATCGCAGAAAAGCTATGCTTGAAGATATCGCGACTATCACCGGTGGTATCGTTATTTCTGAAGACGCCGGATTTAAACTTGAAAACACCACAGTCGATTCGCTTGGTAAGGCAAAACGTCTGACAATTGATAAAGAGAATACCACAATTATCGAAGGTGCGGGTAAAACTGAAGATATCAAGGGTCGAATCAATCAGATCCGCAAGCAGATAGAAGATACCACATCGGATTACGATAGGGAAAAGCTCCAGGAGCGTCTGGCGAAACTTGCCGGAGGTGTTGCGGTGATTAATATCGGTGCTGCAACCGAAACTGAAATGAAGGAGAAGAAAGCACGCGTTGAAGATGCACTGCATGCTACTCGTGCTGCCGTTGAGGAAGGTATTGTCACGGGCGGTGGTGTCGCGTATATTCGTGCTTCGTCAGTATTAGACACCCTCAACCTTGAGGGTGACGAAAACATTGGTGTTGATATTGTCCGTAAAGCAATTGAAGAGCCGCTCCGTTTGATTGTTGCAAATGCTGGTTGTGAAGCTTCGGTTGTTGTTAATGAAGTTAAGAATCATAAAGGTGCCTATGGATATAATGCCTATACTGATAAGTACGAAGATCTGGAAAAAGCCGGTGTTATTGATCCGACTAAGGTTACCCGTACGGCCCTGGAAAACGCTGCAAGTATTGCCGGACTGGTCCTGACAACAGAATGTATCGTTTCAGAGAAACCGGTTGAAGAGAAAGAAGGTGCTGGTGCCGGTATGCCTGGTGGTATGCCTGGTGGTATGGGTGGCATGGGTGGCATGGGTGTCATGATGTAAGAATGCATCCCATGGTACTATAGATTAGAATAATTATTATCAGATGCCATGGAAGAATTTCTTCCATGGCATTTATTATCCTTTATAGAATAGTATTGTATGGAAGAGGTACGGTTATCAGAACGAGAGACACGGGTTCTTGAGGCGATTGTTAGAAACTATGTTATGACTGCAGCGCCGACAGGATCGCGTTGTATTTCGAAGATGAAAGATTTTAAGCTTTCTTCGGCAACCATTCGAAACGTTATGGGTGATCTGGAGGAGAAGGGGCTTATTACACAACCACATACCTCAGCCGGGCGTGTACCGACGGATAAAGGATACCGGTTCTATGTTGACCGGTTGGTTAAATCAGCTGTTCTGCCGCAACAGGTGAAGGATCAGATTAAACAGGATATTACGCATATTGAACCGTCTGATTTACACATGCTTATGGAAGCAACGTCAAAGGCGCTTAGTAAAGCGACTGACCAGCTTGGAGTGATTTTTTCACCAAAACTCAGTGCCGGAATTTTCCGTCATTTACATATTCACCCCATTGGCTCCCAGCGATATCTCATGAATGTAACCATCGATACCGGGTTTGTCAAATCGATAATCGTTGAACTTGCCACAGAGGTTGGCCAGGAGAAAATCGAGGCTGCTTGTCGTATTATCAACGAACGATATTACGGTATGGCTCTCAAGGAACTTTTTCTCCAGGAAGAGGATATTTTCTCTGATGTGGATTTGTATAACCTTGGGGTTATCAGGTTCTTTATCCCATCAATCCAGAAAATGCTTAAAAACGATTATGAAGATGAAGTGTTCACTGAGGGGAAAACGAATATTCTTTTAAAACCGGAGTTCTTCAGTAAAGAACAGGTGAGTTCGATCATAGAAATATTGGAGGAAAAACGCCTTCTCATGCATATCTTTGGAGAAAGGAAAGAGACCGGTAATCATGTTATTGTTTCTATTGGCGGTGAAATAGAAAATGGGGTGTTCAGTTCATTCAGCGTGGTAAAAACTTCCTATCAGGTTGGAAGTATGCATGGCAGTCTCGGTATTATTGGCCCAAAAAGAATGCCGTACCCTTTCTTAATTTCAGCAGTTGATTATACATCAAAAGTGCTGGGTGAATTGTATACATAACAATACTAATGTATTACATAGCATAAGATATAAGATAAGAGAAAATAGAAAACAACGGGATAAATAGAGGTTGACTATGGCAAAGAAGAAAAAGGAAAAAACAGAAAAACAGGTATTGAAACAGACCGATACCCCAAAGAACGGTAAGCAGGATTCTGCTCTAAGGCAAGTATCTCCTGAAGATGGCACAGAAGCAGATGGCGAGCGGAAAGAAAAAGAGGAAGAAAAAGAGGAAGAAAAAGAGGAAGAAAAAGATCCTGTTGTTACTCTTGAAGGGGAATTGAAGGAACAGAAAGATAAATATCTGCGGTTAATGGCTGAGTTCGATAATTATAAGCGGCGTACGAGCAAGGAACATGAACGTCTTGTTGAGTTGGCCAACGAACGCCTGATGTTGAATATAATAGAAGTACGAGAGAATTTTGAGCGGGCGCTCTCAATGGCTGATGAAAAACATGATTTTGCCGGTTTTCTCGAAGGCATTAAACTGATTTTTGACAAGTTTGAAGGTATTCTTAATAAGAATGGATTGGTCGTATTTACGGAAGTTGGTGATGAGTTTGATCCGGAGATTCATGATGCTATGATGAAAACCCCGCATGATGAAATTCCTGAGGATCACATCATCCAGATTTATGAAAAGGGCTATAAATTAAAAAATAGTGTGATTAAGCATGCTAAAGTGATTGTTTCTGCGGGGATACCACAAGATTCGAATGATGAAAATAATAACGATGAAAATAAAGAAGAAGCTGAAGTTAAAGTACCTGAAGAATAAGAAAATAAAAGAAGAATAATGTATATAAATTAAATAAGGTAAAGGAGGATCACATGGGGAAGATTATTGGCATTGATCTTGGAACAACAAATTCGTGTGTGGCAGTTATGGAAGCTGGTAAGCCCGTTGTTATTCCGAATCCTGAAGGCGGCCGGACAACACCCTCTATTGTTGCTTTCTCGAAAACCGGTGAACGTCTTGTTGGAGCTATTGCAAAACGTCAGGCAGTGACAAATCCGGATGATACCGTTTATTCT
>CBDVBE010000293.1:0-8710 GCA_965372145.1 uncultured bacterium
AAGCCCAAGGAACACAATGGGTAGGGGTTACTCCAGTCAAGGAGATACCCCCATTTCTACTTTTTGATTTTTACAATAACAACCCCATCACTCAACTTCAATTTTCTCTTTAAATCAACCGTTCTCTGATTTCCGACAATAAAAGCGTCCAATTTTCGTCCTGAGAAATCATACACGCATATAACCGCGTCAGGCGGGGTAGAAGGAGCAATAGAATAGAGTTCCGAGCTGAGCATGCTCACTGGAACAACATATTTTATTGAGGAGTTAATAGAGAGGATTTTATGCTTAGTAGAGGTTAGTCCTTCCTTGACTTTAATACATCCCAGTGACGGTACGATATAGGCGTTGTAGTATATACAGACTTCGTTCGTGTAATAATTATTGATATTATCCTCATATTCCGCACATTCTGTTTGAGGGCCTCCAACCAATGCTCCTACCAACTTATGCTCATAGGGGATACTTCCCGGGTCACTGGCTTCCTCCGACCATAATGTTCCGGCATTGTTTCCTTTGCCGAAAGCTGCACGGTGATGCGGGTATTGGGGAGAACCGCCGTTAAGTTCGTTATAGTCGGTTACAAAAGAATAGTTCTTGGGCGCGTCGCCGCCGAGATTATCATGAGTACCGAGGCAGAAATCAATAATACCCTTTCCGTAGGTGTAGGCGTCGTTATCATCACTGATCGCATTGTAGTAAAGTCCTACCAGACCGGCTCCGGAGGCATATTGCAATGAGCCCCATCCGCTGAAATGGGGATAGCCGCACCAGTCCATCCTGGCTTCATTGGCCTCAACTTCTCTACGGAGATCAGATTTATATCCATCGTCATTGGTAACGTTATATAGTTCATATGCTACAAGGGGAGATATATTTCCCCAGCAGAGTACCCATCCGGTGGGACACATGTAATTGCCGTCATAGATATCTTTTGCATCGTTTAAATAGTTAGATTCTTGTGTGGCGCGGTACAGTTCAATAGCACCCATAGCCATATCATCTTCCCATTCACCCCCGGGATTATAAAACTCCTGATCATAATCGGGTACCGACTCATGGTTGGCGTCACCAATTGTATAGTACTCCTTCGCCTTGGCAATGCAGGAATCTGCGTATGATTGACTGAATTTCGCGTAGCACATGGACATGAGCGCAAGCGCAGCAGCAGCGCTGCCGCAAAAATTGGATGCGCCAGATGTTTTTGAATAGGCATAGCGAGGCTCACCGCCTTTGGATACATCCAGGCTTGAAGCATATACCGGCTCCGAAACATGGGCATGATCACGTCTATCGCCTACCTGATAGTATACTTTACCACCGGTACAGGCTTTCATCAGGTAGTCGGTAAAAATTTTCACTTCATCGAGAATGTCCGGAATACCGTTTGGCGGCGGTTCGGAGAAATCCTGGGAATACCTGTCTTCGTAGGCAGTGGGAAAATAGTTATATCCGAGCAGGAGTGAAACAGCAGTAATGCAATTCGTCTGGCCGAATTTAACATGGTCGCCGCAATCATGCCAGCCGCCGGAAAGGTCAATGCCGTCACGTTCGCCGTCACGGGTATGGCAGGCGCCGTGACACCATGATTTGGTATCACCACAGCGGTTAGCACCGTAAAAATAGGTTGTCTTATGTAAGGCCTCAGTATAATCGTGAGTCTGGGCGAAGGTGGCAAAAGTAAATACCATAACAGAGAGCATGCTGACAATACAGTGAACCATGTTCATTAAAATATCCTCATAAAAAGGTTGCTAAAGATTATTTAGAGAGTGCGGCAGTTTAAAAATGTGTGTCAGAAAGCTCGAATACCGGCTATACAGAAAATGAAATACAATTATCCCTCTTTTTTATTATACAATACCCTATTAAGAAAGATAATACAAAAATTCCTTAAATTTAAAATAATAGAACGAAAAAGTGTAGAATCCGAATGTTGAGTTAACTCTAAAAAGTCTGTCTACCACTTTTAAAGTACATGTTATGGCAGTAGGGGCACAAAATTTTGTGCCCCTACTGCCATTTCAACTACCGGTTTTCCTTGTTGTAAAATTTTTGGAGTGCTCTCAACGTTAAATTGAAAAAGATAAATCTCCGGATTAAAGTTATTGTTTCTTCGGGATATAGATAATGATGCCCAGAAGATTCTTAATGAAGGGGGACTGGGTTTTATTCAAAAGCCTTACCAGGCAGAAAAGTTTTCAAAAATAGTCGCAAGAGCAATTTCTTAGTCGTATTTCAGTTAACTATTTTTAAAAATTTCAGTATCCTCCTTTGGCTATTACTCTTCTCCGTCCAATTGCAATGATAGTGTAACAAATTGAAATAGAAAGAATTAGTATGCCCTGATTTTCAATATTCCCATAACTTGTTATAAAACAAAAAATTAACTCTAATAAAGCGCTTAAATAATTCCGATATTTATAGTATAATTAAAGCAGAGGCCGTATTGATGAAAGGAGGATCAATATGGGTAAGAAAAAGAGTAAGATTATTACGACCTATTATGATATTTATGCTGCAGAGAATGAGGAATCACTCTACTTCTTCCTTGAGCATTTGCTGAAAGCAAGAATTGACCTTCACATGGAAACCGGTGAGAATGCTTATGATGAAGAGGTTAACATGTATCTGGCAAATCTTCTTCATTCAGTATTAACATCCAGATTCGAAATTACCGGCAAACCCTATCTCTCACCTTTTGATATAGATGTTCGTAAATATATCAATGAACACCCCGGCTTACGAAATGAATATATTGTTTACAAGGATAATGCAGATTTTAGCCTTGTGTACGATTCTATTTTTCTAGGCTTTCACCATGACGGTTCCTATCATGACCGGGTTATGCCGGACGAGGATATTAAGCCGCGGATTGCACAATATTATAATTTCGCGGCAAGTGCACTCGGACATTTACGTGGTATGCATGAGACGCTGGTACAGGTACTCTATGCTCTGGCACAACAGATTAAGGAGATTGCGATAATTGTTCGTAAAGCTGCAGGTGACTATTTTAATTTTATTGAGCGTCTTACCACCGGCAGTTTTTACCATTTACAGAAGAATATTATACGCGCACTGGATAAGAACAAATATAAGGAAAAAATTGATACGTTTTTAACATTATTTAAGGAGTACAAAACTGAAACTTCCTTTGAACTGAAACAGAAATTATTAGATATTGTCCACGAGATTAAGCAGCTCAATCCTGAATTTGTGTTTGATGAGGGAATATTGTAGATACTACACAATTAATAAACCTATTTGTTAAAAGAAAAAGGGGTATACTGAGTGGTATACCATTTCTATTTTAAGTCAAAATATCGTTATTTACCATATAGCTATAACTATGGAGATAAAATTGTTTTAAATTAATTAGTTTCTGTTAACCGTTGACAACTGCGCCCCCTAAATCCCCCGGAGGGGGACTTGTATTGAAATAATATTATAATAAAATCAATACCTTACAAGGGGGAGTTGATTGGCATGTGTCTAAAATTAGTCTATATTTAACAGATATTAATTAAAATCGTTTATCCCTCCTGAAAATAAATCAATAGGGTGTTAATCATCTATCCCATCAGTAATAATTAAGTTAATAAATTGACAAAGATAATTAATAAACGTAAAATGATTCTATATACCAAATAGTTATATAAAGGAATTAAATTCTAGATATTTTCATTTTTAAGAAGAAGGTGAAGATTTATTATGAAAATTAATCTGTTACTACTTATAATTATCAGTTCAATTATAACGAGTCATACTTATGGATCTGTACGTGTAGCAAAGATAACGCAATTTACCGGTGATGTCAAAACAAGAAGAAATGAAATGGTGATGGATGTCCGCATAAACCTGTTTGTTTCTGAAGGGGATTGGATAGAAACCGAAAAAGAATCTGAAGTGTTTTTATTGTTTAAAGATGGAAGTAAGCTACGAGTTGGCGAAGATTCCAGATTTACTGTTACATCCTGCATGGATAATCAAGACGGTTCACGCGATATAACGTCTTTAATAATATTAGGTTCGGTCATATGTAACATTAAAAAACTTGCCGGCACAAAAGGCTCTTTTAAATTATCAACTCCCACTGCCACCTGTTCTATCAGAGGGACTCTTTTTGAAACAGTCGTTGCACAGGACGGGTCTTCCACATTTAATGTTCTTGAAGGTATTGTTGATGTCGGCCTGATAGGAAGTGATGAAATGGTGCAGGTACAACCAAATAAGCAGGCGAAGGTAACCAAGGACACAAAAACCATAGTTTCTACAGAAATTCCTGCAAAAGAAAAGGAAAGGCTCATACAAAAAGCAAAAAAAGTTATCCCACAGAAGCAGACAAAGCCTGTAGTACAAAAAGACACAGGAAAGAAAGAAGAATCAACGGATTCGGAAGAAAAGGATACAGAAGAAACTGAAGAGAAAGAAGAGGAGTCCGAAGAAGAGGCAACTTCAGAAGAGGATGAGGGTGCTGAAGAAGAGACTGCTGAAGAAGATGCAACGGAATCACAGGAGGAAGAGACAACAGATATAACCGATGATATTATTCAAGAAGGTACTGAGCCGATAAAAAATGAGATCCCGATCGAAGAGATAATCGAAAAAATTCCGAGTCCTTCAACACCTCAGAATTAATAAAGAGTTTTTCTAAAATAATCAGAATGAATAAAATATTTATATCTGCTTTTTTATTTTCGCTAATGATATTTTTTCCTCCTTGTTCATCCTATGGTGAAGAGCCATCGCGCGCAAATATTCATTATAACAGTCTTAAATTTATCCTTGATGGGATATATACCCAGAATTTTTCTGATAATGTTGCGCTCACTCCTTCTGAAACTGAGGGAGGTGCAAAGACAAATCTGAGAGCGATGGTAGGACTCCTTTTGCCGAAGAAAAAAAGTAAAACTGATTTTAAACTTTTTGGCAACCTGGTACTAAATAGCGGTGAACATACCATATACGATGTAAAATCCTTTTCATTATTGCTTGCAGAAAAATTAAGTATCGGGCAGTATATTGAATTACTAGCAAATGGAAGCCTTACCCGGGCACTCTCTTTTAATCCGATAAGTGATAAGCTGCCGGTAGATATTCTCTCAGGTAAAGTATCCTGTGCAACTGCAATCAAGAGTAAAAAACGAATATCATTTGTGACCGCATACACCTTTACCAACGAAGAGAACTACTCCGGAGATGATTATAGAGAAAATACTACTCTCAACACAATATGGTTCAATTTTACCTCCAAAACAGCCTTGCTGGTATGTTATAATTTCTCACAAGGGCAATATATTTCAAATATACCTGCCAATGAAAATACCACCTATTCCCATTATGGTAGAGCGGGTATTCGTTTCGCGAAAATATTTAAACGACTCGATGGGCAGATAGGATTCGGAGCCCGTCATTCCCGAAGTACTCTATATTCAACTCCCGACACAGAATCTGACGGGCCCGCCTTTAATTTTCGTTTTGGTAATTCCCCTGTTTTTGCTGATATTGAAGGTAAATTAAACGCAAGTTTCCCTAAAATAAAGTTAGGGTTAAATGTCGATTGCGGAATACGGCCGACCTTCGGCACCAATCGAATATATGCTTACACGGAAAGTGCACCTGACCCGACTGAAAGCCTGGTTTACCTGGCAAATCCCTTTGTATCAATTCTCGGTTCCAGATTTTCAGGTTCCTGGAATGTCGTTTCTAATTTCTTTATCACAGTTTCCCTTGCAGGGGAGACCAGAAATTTTCCCGTCGGCAGCCGCCAGGATACCTACATCAAACAAATGTACACTATGGATTGGAATATAAAAAAATATTTTAAATTCACCGTCTATTACCGTCGTACCAATAATAATTCAAATGTCGATAGATACAACTATATACTTAATGAATTCGGTTTAAATCTTTCCGCTAAATTATAATTATGAAAAAGAGATTATTCATTCCTCTATTCCATAAATTAGTACCGGTATTGATAACCGTATCACTTTTTTTTACCCCGAATACACGTGCAGACAATAACGGATCGGATTGTTATAAACTGGGACCACTTGATAGAATCAGCATCACAGTGTTCGGTCATCCTGACCTCACAACAACAACCGAAATCTCTTCGAATGGAAAAATTAATTTCCCCCTTCTCGGAAGCATTACAGCAGAAGATTTGTGTAAACAGGACCTCCAGAAGTCGATTAAAAAGCAATTGGAAAAAGACTATCTGCATTCTGCCGAGGTGAATATAGAAATAATTGAGCGCCTCAGTAAGTCAGTCACTATTCTTGGAAAAGTCATTAAACCCGGAAAGTATTCTCTGGTCCAGCCATCAAAACTGATTGATATTATTTCTTTTGCAGGAGGGATATCAATGGTTGGCGTTCGCAAAATACTTATTATACGAAATCGAAATGCTGAAAAGAAAACCGAACCTGACGGTATCCTGACTGCTGATCGAAAGAATATTATTTTTGTTGATTACAAGAGACTTTTTGAGGATGCAGACATCTCCTTAAATATTTCGATAAAAAACAGGGATATTATTAATGTATTAGATCCTTCGACAGGAAATTTCTATGTGACCGGTGAAGTGAAACAGTCAGGTATTTATAACCTTGTTGAAGGCCTTACTGTTCTGAAAGCAATTACGCTAGCCGGGGGAACAACAAAACTTGCATCTCAAAAAAAGATATATATCTTGAGGATTATCGATGGTAAAGAGATAAAGGTATCTGCAGGCCCTAAAACATTGATTCAGGAAGATGATATAATATTCGTACCGGAAAGTTTTTTCTAAGACTACCATTTTCATTGATTCTTTATACACTTTTTTGAGGAATAACAAGTGCAGAACAGCTCGTATCAATTTCAACAGGAAGAAGAATCTGTCTTCGACCTGCAACACTATCTTGGAATAGTAAGAAGGAGAATCTGGTGGCTCCTCACTATTTCACTTATTTCTTTCTCACTGTTTGTGATACGTATTGTGAAATCAACACCAATTTACCGCGCAGAATCTCTTGTCCGTATTGCTGAAAATACCTATGAATCTGATATTCTTGAAGAACTTACCCACTCAGGAAAAGTAACGAAGGATATCTTTGAGACCCAGTGTGAGATTCTGAAAAGTAAAACTATTCTGAGCCTGGTCGCTGAAAAACTAAAAAAAGACAGTACATATACTGCAGATAAAATCCAGGTAAATCTTACTATCAAACCGATATCTAACACTTTTTTAGCTAAAATCATCTTTGATTCTCCGGAACCGGAGATTGCAGCATCCGTTGCAAATCTGGTACCGAAATCTTATCTGGAATGGCAGAAGAAAGAGCAATCACTGATGTCCGACAATGCGCTGCAATGGCTTCAGAGTGAGCTTGATGATCTGAGAAAAAATGCTGATGATAAATATTCAGAAATAGAAGACTATAGTAAGACCAATAATATATCTATCAGTGTGGAAGCATTGATAATACAGCGGGAACAGGCAGCACAGGAGTATATGAAGGCTAAATTGAAACGTTTACAATTAAAGAGAAATTATAATCAGATTAAAGCATTGTTGAAAGATAATGATACAATTTCATCCCTTCCATCGACGCTGTTAAATCAAAGAATTACTGAATTGCTAACGTTAAAAAGAATGAAGGAAATTGAGCTGTCAAATGCCGGCAATGTGTATAAAATGAAGCACCCAAAGATAATTGAACTCGAAACGGAAATCAGTACAATACAGCAGAATTTATTAATTGCTTTACAAGATAGAGAAAATGAGTTTGAAATTGTATACACTTTCTCAAGGGAAAAGGAGAATGAACTGTTCGATCATTTAAAGGAAATTGAGAGAAAGATATCTGAAAAGGATCTTGAAGATTTGAAAATGAGAAAAATGGAAAAAGATATGGAAAGTTCCACTGAGCTTTATGATATTCTCCTTAAAAAATCCAAGAAAGCCGAAATAGGGATTACGAATCTTTTGTCTAATTTCTCAATAATTGATTATGCGGCCACTCCGGAAAAGCCTTTTAAACCGAATATACCTGCTGAAATACTTATTTCATTAATGCTTTCAATTATACTTGGATTTGCCGCTATATTCGTTATTGATTATTTCGACACGACTATAACATCCAGAGAAGATGTTAAAGAGAAGCTTGATCTTAAATGCATGGGTGTAATACCTTTTACGCAGGAAAAAGATGACAATAATTTTATTGCCTTTGAGAAATGTGACATGGTTCTCAATGAGGCATTTAAAGGTATTGATACCAATATCCATCTTCTTTCATCAGCAAAAAAGAAAATCAGGCGAATACTTTTTACCAGTACCCATTCAAAAGAGGGGAAAACCTTCATTATTTCCAATTTAGCACTTAAAATTGCGCAAAGTGGCAAGAGAGTAGTTGCTGTTGATACTGATTTCTACAATTCAGGACTTTCAAAGAACTTTAATTCCGATTCGAATCCGGGTTTAAGTAATATTGTAAAAGAAGAAATTGCAGTAATGGACTGTGTTACACCATCTTCTTATAACAATCTTTTTATACTGAGCTGTGGCAACTCGGTTCTGGAATCTTCAATTCTTTCATATAAGACGCAGATTAATGAAATTTTCAGTAAGCTTGAAAAAGAATTTGACCTGTTGATTGTTGACTCTCCTCCCTCCAATATCACTGCAGATATTTTTGCAGTCGCAAAAGATACCGAC
>CBDVBE010000294.1:0-8669 GCA_965372145.1 uncultured bacterium
ACAATTTTGGATTTCAACCCTGAACCCTGAACCTTTGAACCCGTGAACGGTTACTATTAATATAATACGGCACAACTCTCTTTTGTCTATACTTTCTGCATTATTTACAGTCTTATTCTGAAATCCTCAATACCTTGAAAAAATGCCCCGCTGAAAGGTAATACTGGCGCACCGGTAATTGATACCCATTCAGAATCAGGGTTCCATTGTAGCAACCTCGAACACACGCGGGATCTTTAAAAAATACCAGCAGATACTTGTCAAACAAGTTCATTCATTGTACTATACAATATTATAGCATTTAAACAGACTAACACAATTGAAATAGTATGAAACAGGTTATAGTTATAATTATTCTTTATATGCCATTCCTGTTTTCTTCGGCATGGACAGAGGGCTCCCAAACGCAGAAGTGCCGTATATTAAAATCAACCGGTTCGTCTCTGTACTGGGTGAAGAAAAAGTCCGAATGGAAAAAACTTACCAATAGTGCCCCCTGTATACCGGGAAACACTCTTAAAACACAGGAGAAATCGGAACTGCAACTCAGTTTTGAACCTGCTATCTCTGCGACATTACAGGAAAACAGTGTGCTCAGTCTTGACAAATTGCTCATTAATCACGATCAGAAAACTATCCGGATGCGCCTTAATTTTCAAAACGGCGTGTGTAAATTTTCCATGCCGCCGCAGCTTGGTTATACGCTGCTATTCACGCTTGTTACCCCGTCGGCATCCATCTATATAGCAAACGCGGACTTCACCGTAACGGTCGATAAGAGCCATGTTACAAAACTTGAAGTCCTTCGAGGATCTGCGAAAATACTGCATAATATCTCAGAGCATAAATCGATTGTATACGCTGAAAACCGCGCTATTGTTGATCCTAATGATCCCAACATCAATATTTCTTTACTTGTAGAAAAACCTAAAAAGACCCAAACGCAGAAAACTGTTTCTGTTGCCATTCTTTCGGTATACTCACAAAAGGTTCCCAGGGTTAACCTGGAGCCCCTTTCAGATCAGATTGCACAGCAAATAGAGAAACAATCTCATTCAGAAGTACTCTTTCTCGATGAAGTACGCGCAATGCTTCGGGCTGAAGGTATAGAAAACCTTCTCAATTGCTCAACCGATTCCTGCATCTCTAAAATCGGCAGTTACCTCGGTGTCGATCTGGTGGTTATTGGAAGGCTGGACCAGCTCGGTAATCGCTATATCTTTAATCTGAAAATGATCGATGCGCTGCGGGACCGAATAAAAAACCGGGTCAGCGTAGTTGTTGACAATGATATCGGCATGGTATTCAACGAAGTTCGCGCACTGGTAGATACACTTATCAGAGGTGAACTCTCACCTGAGCAAGTGTTAAAAGTTCAAGAGAGTGATTCTATTATAATTCAAAAAATCAATAAAGAGATAGTGTGGATTTTCCCGGGCACTTTTTATATGGGCTCAAAGCCTAAACAGGGAGAGATTGATGAATTGCCACAGCACAAAGTCACTCTGAATGGATTCTATATTGACAAGCATGAGGTAACCCGGAAAGAGTTCGAGCAGATCATGGGATATAATCCTTCAAGGTTTAAAGGATGCCCTTCATGCCCCATCGATAATGTTTCATGGTTTGAGGCACAGGAATACTGCCAGAAAGTCAACAAACGCCTGCCGACTGAAGCAGAGTGGGAATATGTCTGCAGAGCCGGTACAGAAGGGGTCTTTCATTATGGGAACACTCTTTCGAGTAAGCGAGCAAATTTCAACGGCCAGCAACCGTATGGCGGTGTCCCGAAAGGACAGTTCAGAAGAAAACCGCTGCCGGTTGGCAGTTTTAAACCAAATGCATGGAACCTCTATGACATGCATGGCAACGTGTGGGAATGGTGCTCAGACTGGTATGACGTTGCCTATTATGGCAATTCCGCGGAGAAAAATCCCCGGGGCCCCAAACAGGGCAACTATAAAGTAGTGCGGGGCGGTGCCTGGGACAGTGGCGGCGCAGGCCTTCGTGCAGCGAACCGCATCTCATACAGTCCTTCGATGCGTCTCAATACCATCGGGTTCCGGTGTGTGAAAGATTCGTTCAAGTAAGCTTCCTACACCTTCAATATTTACCACCGCTTTATCTTAATTATTGTTTATTTTAAAACTTTAATAAACACAATTCCTTTCCACAAACCGTATATGACTCATAGCCAATCCGATAATAGCGAAATTACAAATATTCATTCTTCAGAAGCTCACTCCGAAGGTATTAAAACCCTGCTTGGTGATCCTAAAAAGGCGCTCTTTAAACTCGGCCTTCCTATGATCATCGGTATGTCCATGCAGACACTTTACAACCTTGCCGACGCAATCTGGGTCTCAGGATTAGGACCGAATGCCCTTTCCTCTGTTGGATTTTTCTTCCCTTTTTTCATGGTTGCGATATCGCTTAGTGTCGGGCTTGGTGCCGGTGGTGGCTCTGCGGTGTCACGTTATATCGGCGCAAAAAATAAAAAGGACGCGGACAGCACTGCTGTACACACCCTGATATGCATGCTTATTCTTACCATTTTATTTACCACGCCCTTTATTCTACTCAGCAAACCGATTTTCCGCGCCATGGGCGCAGGTGATGCGCTTGATATGACTGTATCCTATGCACAAATAATGTTCGGCGGATCTATTTTTATATTTTTTCTTCATGCTGCCATGGCCCTTTTACGTGCTGAAGGTGATGCAAAGCGGCCTATGTATCTCCTTTTCGGCGGCTCAATCCTAAACATTATCCTCGATCCAATTTTCATCTATACATTCAAACTCGGGGTTGCCGGTGCAGCAATTGCTTCGATTGTTTCCATGGGCTGCACTTCACTGGTACTCTTTTACTGGGTTATTATCAAATCCAGTACCTATGTGACCATCAGCTTCAAAAGTTTCTCCTTCCGGAAAAGAATTCTTGCAGAAATACTTAAAGTGGCAATACCTTCATCCTTTGCGCAGATTTCAATGGCGGTCATGATGCTTTTCCTAAACATTATTCTTGTAGCAATCAAAAGCAATAACGGGGTTGCCGTTCTCATGACCGGGTGGCGTATCGTTATGATTGCCACACTGCCGATTATCGGTATGGCTACTGCGTTAATCTCAATTTCCGGGGCTGCATTCGGGGCAAAAGACTATAAAAAACTTGAAATCACCTACATTTATGCGGTAAAAATGGGAATACTCATTGAAGCGGTTCTCGGAGCAATAATTTTTATTGCTGCCCCCTATATTACCCGCCTCTTCACCTGGTCCGAACACTCTGCACTATTATTCGATGATATAGTCCGCTTCGTGCGTATCATGTGCTTTTTCTATCCGGCTGCCGTACTGGGAATCTTCTCAAGCTCCCTGTTTCAGGGGGTCGGAAAAGGGATAAATGCATTCATTATCACACTTTTTAGAACCATTATTCTGAGCACCCCCTTGGCCTGGCTGTTCGGCATTGCACTGAAAGGAAATTTAACCGGAATTTGGTATGGGATGCTTTTCGGAACGTGGATAGCGGCGTTGTTTGCGTTTGGGTGGGTAAGGTTGTATATACGAAATCTTAAAAAAACTAAAATGGAAAATTCTCACTAGCGCGATAAATATCACGTTTTTATCCTCTTTTTCGTAAAAAAACACCTTTATTTACTATATATTATGTATAAGAGGGTATTACCCCAAGGGAAGGAATATAAAAATGAAATATCTTTATTCCGTAGCAGCACTAGTGGTACTTTTCACGGCTATACAAACGATTTCCCAGGATGTATGTCCAGGGTCATATAACCCGCCCGGCGGTCTCGCTGTAAACAGAGTACCCATGTTTGTTGCGTTCGGCTGGGATGACAACCAGTATGCTGACGGTATGAACTGGGTAGTTGATTTACTGGCCGGCAAAACAAATCCTGCTGGTATCGGTAATGGCTTCACCTATGACGGTACGCCCGTTCTTAATACATTTTTCATGAAAGGCCTTGTCGAATCAGATGATGAAGTTCAGGATGTGTATGATTCCTGGAAAAAGGCCTATGATGCCGGTCATGAAATTGGCAATCATACCTGGCGCCATGTAGCCATTGATCCGGAAAATGAGATAAGACGATGCGACAGTACTTTGGAATTCGTTGGCATTCCAAAAAATGAGGTGGTTGGATTTCGTACTCCGCAACTTGCATTAGTACTTTCAGTGTTTGATGCTGTATATAAGCGTCCCTTTCTCTATGATTGCACAGTAGAACATCATAATGAAACACCGGAAGGTCAATTTGTCTGGCCCTATACACTGGAAAATGGGTGGCACAGTTCGTCCTTTGGTGCCCTGACTAAAAGTTACCCGGGTATGTGGGAGATGCCGGTCCACCAGTTCCCTGGCGGCATAACCGGGTTTGATTACAATGCATGGACAAGTGGCGCAAGCGGTAGCAGTTTTTGCAACACCCTTAAAAGCAGCCTTGATTTCCATATGAGTACCAATCGCTGCCCTTTTCTTATTGGAACCCATTCCGATTATTATGCTACCAACAATACCTATTTTGAAAGTATTACCAGCTCAACCTGTTCAAGTCGCAGGCAGGCTATTTCAGATTTTATCGATTATGCACTAACAAAATCGGATGTAAGGATTGTTCCCTTTGTTGATATTATCAAATGGATGAGAAACCCTGTTGCCCTTGATGACAATACCTATGTTCAGATTACCCCTGTAAATAATAGTGTTAATTCATTATCTATCAACGTGTTACCGGATAATCGTATAAAGTTTTCTATCCCTGTTGACGGCACCTATAAAGTGTTACTGTTTTCACTTAACGGCAGGAAAATCAATGTTTTGACTCAACAATTCTTTTCTGCCGGATCCCATACCATTAAATATACCACCAAATCTGTAGCTTCCGGGGTATATATTTTCCAGATCAAGGGTATGAGCGGCCAAAAAGCAGTTTGTTCATTTCTCGCAAGAAATTAATCTGTTACTGTTTTTTTATCAATGAAAAAGCCCTTTTAAAGGGCTTTTTCATTATTACCAGTACAATAATTAATTCTTCATATATATTTTCCTTTATGCAACGATCATTATCAAAATTAATAGTCATTTTACTTCCAGTTGCATCCTTCTCACTCATCACAAAAAATAGAATAAAGCACCTTGGTTTTCATTTAAATTGCAAAAATAACCTCAAGGTGGTATACTGAAATATATCCCATTTTCTTTTAATCACTAATTGGACTTTTAATGATACTTTTTCCTATCAGTACCGATGTTCATGATGGAAAAATAAGGCTGGCTGCCATCGAAATCATGACCATTTGTGTGCTGGTACACCTTCTGGTAACAATAAACAAGACCCATATCGATGAAAAAATTCAAGCGGCAGTTACCGAATTCAATCAGATGCAACAGGAATATCTGGAGAAAAATCCTCCCGCATCTCTTGAAGAATTAATGGAACTGATTGAAAATCCACCAAAAATCATAACCGATGAACAGAAAAACCTTGACGAAAAAATCGAAACCCTGAAACAGTCATCTCTTCTTTATAAACTTGCATTTATCCCTGCAAAATTCTCGGTACTTTCCCTTTTTACTGCACTCTTTGTACACGGCGGTTGGATGCACCTGATCGGCAACCTTATCTTCTTCTATGTTTGCGGTGTTGCCATGGAAAAATACTGGGGATTCTGGCGTTTTATTACTATTTACCTGCTCTGTGGAATGTGTGCCAACCTGTTCTATATGGCCAGCACCATCGCACTTCCTGAAGCTGCCAAGGTCCCGCTGGTGGGCGCTTCCGGGGCCATTGCCGTGGCTATGGGTGCATTCGTCACAACACATATCCGGGTCAAGGTTAAAATATTCTACCTGTTTCTGTGGATACGGGGAACATTTCGAATTCCCGGATATATCTATTTCGGTTTCTGGTTTCTCTCTGACCTGGTTAATGCGATAGCAAATGCCGGAGAAAGCTCCGGTGTTGCATATACTGCTCATGTCAGCGGATTCATGCTGGGCGCATTTGTAGGAAGGCTGTTCCCCAGTGAATCACTCACCTCACGGATTGAACATCGTACAACAAGCCAACCCAAGCCTGAACTTGCACTAAATTCAAATGATCTTTCAGAAATGTACCCGCAAATGGAAAATACCGCCTCTCCCTTTCAGAAACATATACCCCCTTCGGTCGTCGGCTGGCAGGCATTCCATCAGGGAGACTATGCCGGTGCTGTTGATACTCTATCTCATGCGATCGATAACTACTTCCAGTCACCCGAAACTCACCGTACTCAAATAACTGAAAATATTACCCATATCCTGCAATTTCCAGACAGGCTCTGTTTTCCAGGCCCACAAATGTACCAGTGGGCAAAAAACCTCTCGGATATGAGCCTTTCTAACCTTGCGATAGACTGCTATGACATTGCTGCCCAGGCAGAGGACAATCCTCATATTCAAAAAAACAGCCTGCTGAATGCATCCATGCAAAGAATTCGGAATGGTAAACAACTGAAAAAAGCACATACAGATTTGAAGACCGTAAAGGAGCTTGATCCGAATGGCATTCATGGGCAGCAGGCAGAGCAGATCCTTCGCTACCTGCAGGGAGATGTAAAAACAGTAGAGGATTTTACAAAAGATGATGAGTTTCAACGTGAGGAATCTCAAAAGAAGTAATTATCGAAATAATTTAACATGGGTATGCAGTTGACTCCAGTAACCACACTATATAGTGCTTGTCCGGAAACGTCATTCCCGAATGTTTCTGTCGGGAATCCATGCCTCTATTTGTCCAAAAACACTGGATTCCCGCTAAAAACATGCGGGAATGACGGGAGAAAATATAATATGGAGAATACAATATATAGTAGGTACTGGAGTCAACTGCATACCCATGTAATTTAAACACAACACCTGAAACCAGATCAAAGAGGTCACTTTCATTTCTGTGTGATGGGAAGTAGAGTCCGCCGGATCCATTTTGCTGGTGGGCTTTGGCATTATAGCGCCTTCGTTTACGCTTTTTTCTTACCTTCTGTTAATGTATTTACCTACCACCCAAACATAGCCATCAAATCTCTGGTGTCCATTAATTCTTTTTCGCTCACCGGTTTATCATAGGTCACACCAAAATGTCCCTTTAAATTATCTATTCTTTCATTCATATAGCCAATCCGGTATGTATAAATACCTTCCTCATTGTCGCCCTCTTTTATAATTATAAAATATCGCATCTCCCGTTCTTTGGCTATCAGGCAGAACGCCCGTATAACGAATAATGATTCATCCCCGGAGGGGCCGCTGCTGCGGGTAATCTGGACTACCGATAAACTGTCCTCCCTTTTAACTTCCTCAACCCGCACATCGAAATAGTCTATCTCAAAATCGCGTGTGTCCAGCTTGATAAGTTTGCTGTTGGCACACAGCGATAATGTAATAACCAGAAGTAATAACAACCCTTTTAAGTTTAAAACCTGTTCATGCATTACATTTATCCTTTACTCTTCTTTTTCCGGTATTGGCTATAACTTTGCAGCGCCCACCCGATCAGTATACCAATAGATAATATTATAAAAAGCAGTAGCGCTCTGGAAACGCGCATTGACCAGATAATGAATTGTATCTCAACTGCGGCGACATTTTGTACAATAAAAAGGACGACTAGACCCGTGAGAAGTAGAATAAGAATTAATTTGAAGTTCATTGTCATGCTCCTGAAAATTCATTGTTCACAACAGAAACTGTACCTAGGTAATATAATTCGTCAATTTTACCTGTTACAATATAACTTGATATACAGAATTCTTTTACTGCGAAAGTTGGACTTGATGAGTCAGCTTTCATATTTTTGATTAGTAGTTATTTATAACCATTTCATCTGAAGGAATAATTATGATAAAGTCTTCTCCTATTTATATTGCTCTGATGTTCCTTATACCAACATCAATTTTTTCTCAGACCATAGAACAGCTTAACGAACGTATTCGTGTATTAGAAGAAAGGGTCAAGAAGCTGGAGGGCTACCACAGGACACAGACACCAACAACCGCTTCAAGGCCCTCACCACAGACACAATCTTCATACACACCAGCCACACAAACATCTTCTACCGCTTCATCATCATCGAAAAAAAGCTCTGCAGACAGAGAGTACATGTCAAAGGTTATCCGCGCGCGGCTCTTTAAGAAAAACCTGCAGACCACAGGATCGGGTAGGAGCCTCACACTGCTTATTGCCTTTACCAATACAAGCAGGCAAGATATCAACGCATTTAAAGGTACCATTGTCCTCAGTGACAACATCGGCAACGATCTGGTCAGTTTTTCCATTGACCTGACCAAACCGATAACCAGCCTGGAATCTGAATCCTGGTTTGGCGAAATCCCTTACAAAGCAAGTAATCGGGGATATGTACAACTTCTCTCGTTGAATGACGAAGTGATAAAAACCAGGCTTGACTGTGAAGAAATTGTCTTTTCAGACGGGACCGTTAAAAGGGTGAAATAATTAAAAACCCAAAATATGCTGACAGTTTTAATCGTCCTCGGTCAAAGCAAGTGCCACCGGCACTTTGCCTTCCTCCTCGGCTCTTATCTTTTCGAGGACGAGGGACGAGCACGAGGGACGAGCACGAGGGACGAGCACGAGGGACGAGCACGAGG
>CBDVBE010000295.1:0-8652 GCA_965372145.1 uncultured bacterium
AATCTGCTGAAAAAATTATAAGACTTTTTTATCGTACAATGCAAGTTTGATCTGGACAAAATAGTGCATAGGCGGTATTTTCAATGGCTGTTAACCATTAATGAATATTTCTATATATAGTCAAGATATAGTCAAGGAGCAGATACATGTATTCGGCACTTGAAAAATATGACCCACAAATTTATGAATTATTGCGTCAGGAACAGGCTCGTCAGAGCGCGTGCATTCGATTAATTCCATCGGAAAACTATGTGTCACGCGCAGTTATGATTGCATCAGGCAGCTGTCTTACCAATAAATATGCTGAGGGATATCCGGGAAAACGTTACTATGAAGGGCAGCAGGTTACCGACCTTATTGAACGAGTCGCCTGTGAGCGGGCGAAAAAAGTATTCAAGGCTGATCACGCCAATGTGCAGTCCTATTCCGGATCGGTAGCCAACCTTGCGGCGTATAACGCGCTTATGGAACCGGGTGATACTATCATGGGACTGTCGCTTACTCATGGCGGCCATTTAACCCATGGCTGGAATATCAGCGTTTCAAGCAGATATTATAATTCGGTGCAATACACAGTCAATCCGGAAACGGGGCTTCTTGATTTCAACGAAATTGAAGACCTTGCAAAAAAGCACAAGCCAAAAGTGATTGTTTCAGGTGCAACTGCTTATCCACGTGAGATTGATTTTGAAAAATTCGGTGAAATCGCAAAGAGAGTCGGTGCGTATCATGTGAGCGATATTGCGCATATCTCGGGACTGGTAGTAGGTGGTTTTCATAAGAGTCCGGTTCCCTATGCTGATGTTGTGTCTACCACCACGCACAAAACGCTCCGCGGGCCGCGAGGCGGGATGCTCCTGTGTAAAGAGGAACATGCAAAAAATATCGATCGTTCTGTATTCCCCGGTTTGCAGGGCGGACCACATATGCATACCCTCATGTCCATTGCCGTTGCTCTTGCTGAAGCGGATACGCCTGAGTTTATTGAGTATGCAAAACAGGTGGTGAATAATGCAAAACGCCTTGCCCTTAACCTCAAGAAGCATGGATTCAAACTCATGACCGACGGTACCGACAATCACCTGATTCTGATAGACCTCCGTAACAGGAATATCCCCGGGAAAAAGCTGGCTAAAGCACTCGATAGAGCAAAAATAGTCACCAACTATAATAATATCCCCGGTGACACAGCGCCGCCGACAAATCCAAGCGGACTCCGTATCGGTACACCGGCTGTCACCACCCGCGGTATGAAAGAGGAGCAGATGGATCAGATCGCCGACTTTATTAATACGATTGCAGAGAACCTTGATAAAGACTCGGTAATCGAAGAAGTCGGGAAAGAGGTACTTCTTCTCTGCTCCCACTTCCCGGTACCCGAGCACTTTATCGTTCCGGGGAAAAATATCCCTTAGCTGCGATGGAAATTATTGTCGAGACCTATAGCGGTTACAAGGCCGATGAGTACCCGAAACGGATTTTAATCGGGGAACGTAAGCTTGAGGTAATTGACATAGAGGATCGATGGTACGGACCGGATTATACATACTTCAAAATCTTTACTGACGATGGGAAGCGGTATATCCTTAAACAACATAGTACCGATTCCCGCCGGACACTCGAAAAGTAAGTGCGATTAGCTAATAGTAAATGCAGAATAGCGAAAAAATTTGTTTTATTATTTATTTTTTAATTATTTATTCCTCACAAGATTATATTATTATTTTGAATTTACCTTTCCACTCAACAAGGTTACCGCAATGAATGCAATTCTGAGTACCTTTAACGGTACGAAGAATGAACTCATTCCGATTCTGCAGAAGACGCAGCAGAAATACGGCTATATTTCAAAAAAGAATCTTTCCCGGATAGCAGCGTTCCTGAATATCACCGAAAGTGCAGCGTATAGCGTGGTAACCTTTTATTCGCAATTTTATCTTACCCGCCAGGGGAGACATAAAGTACGTGTTTGTCAAGGAACAGCCTGTCATGTCAAAGGCGGCAGACGAATAATGGAATCAATTGAAAGAGGACTGAATATTAAACAGGGAGAAACAACACCTGATTACAAATTCACCCTTGAGCGGGTTGCGTGCTTTGGTTCATGTGCATTGGCACCGGTTATGGTGGTAAATGATAAAGTATACGGCAGGATGACAACGCAGAAGGCGAAGGAGATAGTAAAAAAATTAAAATAATAACACCTTTTCATCTGATATAACAAATGACTATTGCAGAATTACAATCAAAAGCAGCTAAAAAATGGCATACGTTTGACTCCATTAAACGGCTGCGTATTCTTGTTGGCGGCGGTACATGCGGACGTGCAGCCGGTGCTCAGGAAGTTATCGACATCATCAGCTCCCGATTAAAAAAGAAAAATATAAAGGCGGATATTGTTGAAACAGGCTGCCTTGGCATGTGTTACGCAGAAGTGATAGTGGAGGTAGCAAAACCTGACGGGCCTCGTATTTTATATAAAAATATTTCTCCGGAAAATGCATCCAAATTTACGACAGATTGTATTATAAATAATCGAATACGCGAAGATCTTACCCTGGCAACAACCGGCGATATTTGCGTTAATGGTCTCCCACCTTTTAAAGACCTTCCTATGCTAAAAAGGCAGGTTCGGATAGCGCTCCGCAACTGCGGCTGGATAGATCCTCTTAATATAGGCCATTACCTTGCCCGTGGCGGTTATTCGGGCTTATCAAGAGCTCTGGAAATGGCACCTCATGAAGTTATTACCGAAGTGAAAAAATCCGGGCTGCGGGGCCGCGGCGGCGCAGGCTTTCAAACCGGAGTAAAATGGGAGTTCTGTGCAAATGCAAAGGGAGATCAAAAATATTTACTATGCAATGCAGATGAGGGAGATCCCGGCGCGTTTATGGATCGCTCAGTTCTGGAAAGCGATCCCCATGCTTTGCTTGAAGGTATGGTAATTGCCGCATATGCAATAGGCGCCTCAGAGGGATATATTTATGCTCGTGCAGAATACCCCCTTGCCATTGAAAGATTAAAAGCCGGTATTAAAAAAATGTATACCTATAGTCTGCTCGGTGACGCTATTCAGGGAACAAACTTCAGCTTTCATATTAAAATCAAGGAAGGTGCAGGCGCGTTTGTCTGTGGTGAAGAAACCGCACTCATCGCATCTATTGAAGGTAAGAGAGGCATGCCTGTTCCACGCCCGCCATTTCCTGCAACTTCAGGCCTATTCGGTAAACCAACCAACATAAATAATGTGGAGACATATACAAATGTATCGGCTATTCTTGCCAGGGGTAGCGAGTGGTATGCACAATACGGTACAGAGAAGAGCAAAGGCACCAAAACATTCGCACTTGCAGGTAAGATAAACCGTACGGGTCTTATCGAGGTGCCGCTTGGAATATCGCTGCGTGATATTATTTACAGCATCGGTGGAGGCATACCTGATGGGAAAAAGCTGAAAGGTGTGCAAACCGGCGGCCCTTCGGGCGGCTGTATCCCTGCATCGAAAATCGACCTGCCGGTGGACTATGAGGCACTTGCCGCAGTAGGCTCTATTATGGGCTCAGGCGGTATGATCATTATGGATGAAGATACCTGTATGGTTGATATCGCCCGCTATTTTGTAGAATTTACTAAAGTTGAATCATGCGGCAAATGCACGCCCTGCCGGATAGGCACTGCTGAAATGTTAAGCATCCTTGACCGGATCTGTGACGGTGAAGGAACGGGAAAAGATATTAAACTTCTTCAGGAACTGGGAGAAGGTATCAAAGCCACTGCACTCTGTGGCCTGGGACAAACCGCACCCAATCCGGTACTGACTACACTGAAATATTTCAGGGAGGAATACGAAGAACACATCCACCAGCATAAATGCCGCGCCGTTGTCTGTAAAAAAATTGTCGAAGCACCATGTAAACATACCTGCCCGGCCAATGTCGATGTTCCGAGGTACATTCGTTATATCGGCCAGAAGCGGTACCGGGATGCGCTCAATGTCGTACGGGAGAGAATCCCGTTTCCATTTGTGTGCGGCCGGGTCTGTTTCCATCCCTGTGAGACAAAATGCCGCCGCGGGCAGATTGATGAGCCGATTGCAATCCGCGCGCTGAAACGTGTTGCAACCGATCTCGGTGGCCCGGTAAGAAAAATTGCGGCTAACGTAAAGAAAGGTAAACGGGTCGCTGTCATCGGTTCCGGCCCGTGCGGATTAACAGCAGGATACTATCTGCAACAGCTTGGCCATAGGGTTACCGTATTTGAAGCGCTTTTCAGAGCAGGCGGTATGATGTGGACCGGCATCCCCGATTACCGGCTGCCGCAAAAAGTTCTACAGCGGGAAATCGATTCCCTGGGATTAACCATAAAGCTCAATTCGCCAATCAAATCGGTCGAACAACTCCGGAAAAAATATGATGCTGTGGTTATTGCAACGGGAACACACCGTGGTGTTAAAATGCGTATACCGGGTGAAGAATTGGATGGTGTTATTGACTGTATCGACTTTCTCCGTGAAGTTAACAGCGGGAATAAATTTAAAACCGGTAAGCGGGTTATAATAATCGGGGGCGGCAATGCAGCTATCGATGCAGCCAGAGTAGCTCTGCGTCAGGGTGCTCAACAGGTGACTATTGCCTACCGGCGCTCTGAAGAGCAGATGCCTGCAACACAGGATGAAATTGAAGAAGCAAGAAAAGAAAAAATTCTTTTTCACCTTCTTGCTGCTCCAATGCGTATTGAAAAAGCGGATAATGCATTAACCATGACCTTTCAGAAAATGAAACTCGGTCAGGTCGATGCCAGTGGAAGGCCGAGACCTGTTCCGATTGAAGGAAGTACCTTTTCCCTGTCGGCAGATACAATCATTTCAGCAATCGGCCAGAAACCGACGGTACCGGAATCGATACCGGCGGTGCTTGATAAGTGGGGAACGGTTGCGGTTAAAGAGAATACCGGCATGACAAAATACAAGGGTATATTTGCCGGTGGCGATGTCGTACTCGGCCCATCCTCAGTAATAGAATCCATTGCACAGGGCAGGAAACTCGCCTCCGGTATCGATCGATATTTTGGCGGTGACGGCACTATCGAAAAAGTTTTTGCCCCCGAAGAAGATAAAAAGAATCTGAAAGTAATTGAGCCTGAGGGAACTGCAAATCGTGTTCGTATCCCAACTATTGCACTGAAGGATCGTTCGCCGAAACGTGAAGTCGAACTGTGCCTGAGTCAGGCTGCTGCAAATAAAGAAGCAAAACGTTGTCTCAATTGTGACCTGGAAGAGTAATATGCCAGAAATCACCATAAATAGAAAAAAAATAATCGCACAGGCAGGTACAACGGTTTTACAAACTGCAACTGAAGCGGGAATCTACATTCCGACACTATGCTACCATCCACGCGTCGGAAAATCCGGTAACTGCCGTGTGTGTGTTATAGAAGTTGAAGGCATGCGGGGCTTGCAGCTTGCCTGTATGCTCGAGGTTAAAGACGGGATGGTTATACATACCGAGAGTGAAACGGTTAACGCTGCACGAAAAGTTGTCGTAGGTTTGCTTCTTGCAGATGGTAACTTTGATCTTTCCAATCCTGATGAAAATGAACTAGCCAAGGTAGCACAGTATTGCGGATTAAAAAAATCCCCTTACCCAATCCTGGAACGCGATCATTCTCTCGATGATTCTCATCCTATGCTGGTCTACGACGAGAGCAGATGTATCCGTTGTTTCAGATGTATCAGAGCATGTAACACCAATGTGGTTAACGAGGTTCTGGATATGGCATACCGTGGCCTTGACTCAAAGGTTGTTGCTGACGCCAATGTTCCCTGGGATACCTCAAGTTGCGTGGCCTGCGGTGAATGCATCCAGATCTGCCCGACCGGCGCATTAATTGAAAAACAACACCACCGGAAACGACATCAAAATCGAATTGAAAAGGTTGATACTGTTTGTCCTTATTGCGGTGTGGGCTGCAAAATCACATTACATATTGACAGAAAGCTGAATAAAATAGTTAGAGTGAGTGGCGTTGAAGGTGCTGCGACCAATGACGGCATGCTCTGTGTCAAGGGCAGATTCGGTTATGACTTTGTCAACAGCAGCGAGCGGCTGACATCGCCGTTGATCAGGGACACAAACGGCTCCTTTCAACCGGCTTCCTGGGAAAAGGCCTTTTCACTTATAGCGAAAAAATTTACGGCGATTAAGGAAACACACGGCAGCGACAGCATCGCCGGCCTTTCCTCGGCAAAATGCACCAACGAAGAAAATTTCCTGTTTCAGAAATTCATGCGAAAAGAGATCGGCACCAACAATGTAGACCACTGTGCCAGATTATGTCATGCGTCAACTATTGCCGGTCTGGCCGCCTCTCTCGGAAGCGGGGCAATGACCAACGATATCGCCGGGATACAGGAAGCTGATGTCATTCTCGTTATCGGCTCCGATACCACTGCTGCTCATCCGGTTATTGCCGCACGTATCAAACAGGCTGTCCGGTTCGGCAAAACCAAACTTATTGTCATTGACCCGAAGAAAATACGGCTTGCTGATTATGCAACTATCTATGCCTGCCAGCGCTGCGGTTCCGATGTCGCTCTTCTCAACGGCATCATGCACCTTATTATTAAAAATGGCTGGGAAGACAGCGACTATATCAACACCCGGTGTGAAGGCTTTGACGCGCTTAAAGCTGAAACCGGAAAATACACCCCTGCTTATGTGGCAAGGGTCTCGGGTATACCGGTGAAAACTTTGAAAGAAATTGCACAGCTCTTTGGAACTGCAGAAACCGCAGCGGTATTTTTTGCCATGGGCATCACGCAGCACACCACCGGTACGGACAATGTATGGTCAATTGCAAACCTCCAGATGCTCTGCGGGAATCTTGGAAAGGCCGGCGGCGGGGTCAATCCGCTTCGCGGCCAGTCAAACGTACAGGGTGCCTGTGATATGGGCTGTCTTCCCAATGTGTACCCGGCATATCAAGAAGTAACTCTTGCTACTGCTCGTAATACCTTTGAAAAAACCTGGCAGACTTCTCTCTCCTGTAACATCGGCTTAACCGTCACAGAGATGATTGACGGCGCCTGTAACGGTACCGTAAAAGCGCTCTATGTCATGGGTGAAAATCCGGCACTCAGCGATCCGGATCAGCACCATGTTGAAGCAGCATTTAAAAACCTTGATTTCATGGTCGTACAGGATATCTTTCTCACTGAGACGGCACGTTTTGCCGATGTGGTGCTTCCTTCTGCATGCTTTGCAGAGAAAAACGGTACCATAACCAATACCGAGCGCCGGGTTCAGCGTATTCATAAAGCACTCAAGTCACCGGGTCATGCAAAGGAAGACTGGGAAATTATCCAGGGAATCGCCCATGCCATGGGTTCCGACCAGCACTACAAAACTGCGGAAGAGATCGCTAAGGAGATTTCATTGTTAGCGCCTTCATACGGCGGTATTACCTGGGAACGATTGAAGAAAACAGACGGCCTTCAATGGCCCTGTCCAACAACGGATCATCCCGGAACACCGATACTCTACAGGGAAAAATTTACACGCGGCCTCGGCCTGATGAAAGCTATTGCTTCTAAAAAACCGGCGGAAACTCCGGATAGGACCTACCCGTTTACTCTAACAACCGGCAGGGTACTGGAACAGTTTCACACCGGAACCATGACCAGAAAAACAGCAGGACTCAACGAACTTGCCGGACCGATGGTAATGATGAATACCGACGACGCAAAGAGACTTCGTATCAGGAATAGAAAAAAAGTACGGATTGAAACACGTCGCGGAACAATAGAGGCTCCGGCATTTGTTACCGGTAACATCGGGAAAGGAACTATTTATATTCCATTTCATTATGTAGAAGCACCGGCAAACAGATTGACTAATCCTGCGATTGATCCTGTAGCTAAGATCCCTGAATATAAGGTTTGTGCTGCTCGGATTCGCCTGATTTAATTCATTAATGAGGGGCAGTGTGCCTCTCGACGAAGCGGAGTTTCACACCAAAAACAGTACATTTTATAGGAAGGGAAAAATGATTGAAATAATAATCCCCGGATACAAAACACTTACAATCGAACATCTTGTTCTTGACTACAATGGAACACTTGCCATTGACGGCAAACTTATTCCTGGTGTAAAGGAGAAATTATTAGAATTATCTGAGAAGTTACATATACATATAATCACAGCAGATACATTCGGGCGGGTGCGGAAAGAAGTTACAGAAATTCCGTGTGAACTTTCCATACTGCCAAAAGAGAATCAGGATACCGGCAAACGTGAATATGTCAAACGTCTTGGCCCTGCTATAACCGTATGTATCGGCAATGGCCGGATTGACCGGCTGATGCTTGAAGATGCAATACTTGGCATCGTTGTTGTACAGGAGGAAGGTACGGCAGTGGAAAGTATACAATTAGCTGATGTTATGTGTCCATCAATTATTTCTGCCCTCGAACTGCTAACCAATCCACTTCGATTAATTGCGACCTTACGGTCCTGATCGGAATCCGTGTTTCTACCGCTCATTTGAATAAACTGTCTATCCCATACGAAATAATCTATATAACCTGGGTTCTGGGTTCTGGGTTCAGGGTTCAGGGTTCAGGGTTGAAATCCAAAATTGTATGATTGCGGATTG